>JASDWX010000046.1:0-59319 GCA_041890515.1 Alteromonadaceae bacterium | reverse complement strand
CTGTGTGCGCGGTGACTCAATGTCGCGCACAAGAATGCGCACAAGATCAATACACTGAGTATTGATTGCCGATTCATTGAAAAACTATTAGGTAACAAAAAATTTAATATACGCATAAGTTGTTACAATATAACAATTGATAACAATATTCAAGACTCTGTATATAAGCTCAATACAATTTGTTTTAAAATTATTGGTTTGTTGTAAAACTTAATGGACAGATGCTTAGTTGAAGCATGGATTTGCAAAAAATGAGTAATAAAATCACTTTTCTTACTCATTCTATTATTTATATTTTAGTACTTTATATCAATTGTAATTTCACATTATAAAAAATGAACGCAAAGATATCTCTAGAAAATAATTGATGATTCATTAACATTAATTTTGTTATTAGAGAAATGATAAAGCTCATTCGCCATTGAATCGACCAATGATGAGTGAGCTTTTATATCATCAAATATTATGTGATTTAACGCTAAGTAAACTTAATGTTATTGTGTTCCACCAATGGTCATTTCATCAATTTTCAAGGTTGGTTGACCCACACCAACAGGAACACTTTGTCCGTCTTTACCACAGACACCAACGCCGGCATCAAGTTGCAAATCATTACCGACCATACTAACGTTTTTCATCGCTTCTGGTCCGCTACCAATTAAGGTTGCACCTTTTATCGGCGAAGTGATTTCACCATTCTCAATAAGATAAGCTTCTGAGCTTGTGAAAACAAATTTTCCTGAAGTAATATCAACTTGCCCACCAGCGAAATGAGGCGCGTATATACCTTTCTTCACTGACTTAATAATATCTTTTGGATCATGCTCACCTGCGAGCATATAAGTATTAGTCATTCTCGGCATAGGTAAATGCGCATAAGATTCACGACGACCATTACCTGTAGGTGCTACACCCATAAGCTTAGCGTTGTGCTTATCTTGCATATATCCTTTTAGAATACCTTTTTCGATCAATACATTGTATTGTCCAGGTGTGCCTTCATCATCAATTGAAATAGAACCACGGCGGTTAGCCATAGTGCCGTCATCAACAATAGTACATAAATCAGAAGTAACCTGTTGTCCAATTTTACCTGAGAATGCAGATGAACCTTTACGGTTAAAATCGCCCTCTAAACCGTGTCCAACCGCTTCATGCAATAACACTCCAGGCCATCCAGAACCAAGCACAACCGGTAGCATACCTGCAGGAGATTCTATAGCGACGACATTCACTAAGGCTTGGCGAACTGCTTCTTCTGCATAAGCTAAATAGCGCGCTTTACCATTTTCAAGTTCAAAAAAGTAACTATAATCTGTTCGAGCACCGCCGCCAGCAGTGCCACGTTCACGTTTACCATTGTCTTCAACTAATACAGAACAATTTAAACGAACAAGTGGGCGTATATCCGTAGCAAAAGTACCATCACTGGCTGCAACAAGTATTTTCTCGTAAACACCAGACAAACTCACAATGACTTGCTGAACACGTTTATCAACCGAACGTGCATGGGCTTCAATTTCATGCATCAAAGTGATTTTCTGCTCTTGGGCTAAGCTACTTAGTGGATCCGTTGCTTCATAAACTGATTTTACGGTTTGGCTTTTAAAAGCAAGTACACGACCATTTTGTTTAGCATTCGCAATGCCTTTCGCGGCGTCTGCTGCTTTTTGTAAAGCGATTGGAGAAATATCGTCTGAGTAAGCAAAGCCTGTTTTTTCACCTGAAATAGCACGTACGCCAACACCACGTTCTATATTGTATGAGCCTTCTTTGACGATGCCATCTTCTAACATCCATGATTCATGACTACTTGACTGAAAATACAAATCAGCTAAATCAATTTTACGTTGATATATATTGTTTAACGTTTGATCTAAAAGATCCCGGTCAATCTGACTATCTGCTAAAAGTTCGCGCTCGACACTATTCATATGTTTCACTTATCGTATTATTTTGTTTTAATTTTAAAGTTTTAATGTGCATTCAAATTGATTATGTTCCGCAACTGGAATTGCTTTTCTTACTTTATCTAATACTTGTTGGGAAAATTCGACACTAATACTGCCAACACCTTCTTCTAAACAAGTTAATATTTCTCCCCAAGGACTAATAATCATACTATGTCCCCAAGTTTCTCTGCCATTTTCATGCACGCCTTGCTGCCCTGCAGCAATAATATAAACTTGATTTTCTATCGCGCGGGCTTGCAACAATGCTTGCCAATGCGCTTTTCCCGTTACTGCCGTAAAAGCACTGGGTACAGTAATAATATCGGCCCCCAAAGTGGTTAATTTTCGGTATAATTCAGGAAAACGTAAATCGTAACAAATGGATAAACCAATATTGACCCCAGCAGCCGTCGTTGAAATAATTTCACTTCCACATTGTGTAAATCGTGATTCTCGATACTGTTTTTCACTGTCTTGTACATCGACATCAAATAGATGAATTTTATCATACTGTGTTAATAAATCACCTTTAGGCGAAAATACACAGCAAGTATTGGTAAACTTATCTGCCGTAGTCGATAACAAGGGAATACTCCCTGCTACCAAGTAAACATGATAACGTTTAGCCAATCGAGAGAGCTGTTCTTGTAAAGTAGACACAAACAAGTTTTGATACGCTAATTGATCACTTTCTTTAGCCAATGCTAATTGCTGTTGATCTTTACCACCAAAAAATAAACAACATTCAGGTAACACCACAATGTGCTCATCGTCATGGACGGATGCTTCAATCAAAGCTTCAAGGTAACGGTCAATAGTGCGAAAATTATCTCCAACATCTGGTACAGAGCACAATTGTATCGCGGTTAATTTAACCATCTTCGTTCATTTCCTTTTTAATGTTTATACCACTACTTTTTAACGTTTCAGCTGGGAAAATTGTTTCTTCTGGCAATGTTTCAATAATCTCTGGTGGCGTTGAACGCCCTACTTTAATGTTTTGGGTTTTCTTATCAACAATTTTAACTATTGGTTTTTCTATTGGGCCTGTCACTTCAATTTTGTACTCTGAAACTACCTTAGAAGTGATCACACCATCAAGGGCTAAGGCACCAATAAGCATTAACGGATTCGACGTCGCAATCCACGCAATCGCTGGTAAGCTTGAGGTAATGTTTGGCTTATAAGACATTTTATAATCTAATACTTCATCACTTAAATTGGTATTACCCTTGATAGACAAGTCACCCGCCGCACCTTTCATAAAAGTATTATCGGTATAAATAAGCCCATGTTTTATTTCAAAGTCGCCTTTAATAGAATCGTAAAACATACCATCACTAAAAATATCTCTAAAGTCGAATTTCAATTTACGGACAAGTGACTGCAAGCTTAACAATGAAAATGCTCTCGCTTGATCGGGAACTTCCGCTAAATATCCATCGGAAAGCTCAAGTCTACTCGTACCATTGAAGTTTTCTAACTTAAAATCTAAAGGGCTACCGATCCAATTTAAGCCATATTTTAAATCCAACGCACTATCTTTAATCGTTGAAGGATAACCTAGTTTTTCTATTTCACTATCAAAGTGTTTAGCTTTCAGCTCACCCATTAACCTTGTCTGTGAAATATTTTCATTATGTTGCCAATTTCCATTAAAACGTAATTTTGTATTTCCGCGTTGCGCCGTAAATTTATTTATTTTCACAGTATCTATAGCAGATCTTTCAATTGAAAACTCAACTTCGCCAAAATCAAATTTTCCAAAAGTACAGCTTCCACATTTTGCGCGAATAGGAGGGATATTTGCAAAAAGCACATCATTTTCTAAAATAGACGCTGCTTTAACCTCATTGATTGCTAAGGCTAGCTCCTGTATTTCTGTAGTCACTTCATTATCGCTATTGTTTTCTAACGCTTGATCTTGCGCTAAATGAATAAATTTTGCATCAATGTCTATTCCTTCCTGAAGCCAGTCAGGGTAGAACTTCGCTTTAGTTCGGGCCTCTTTAGCTTGTAAATCTAGTAACCACCATTGATCTTGATTTAATAAGTTAAAAGACACCTCTGTTAACGATTGTCCAAGGACATCAAGCTTACCAATCTCGCCGCTAACCTGTTTAGGAGCAGTTAAAATGACAAGGCTCTCATCTTGAATATCTCCTGATACTTCCTCGATGCTATCGAGAATATTCAAAACTAAATACCGCCATTCATCGACAGAAGCTTCAGCTAAATTTGTAGTGATATGAAAACCTTCAGAGGGCACGAGCAAGTTTTCAACGCCCAAAACCAAATGTGCTTTAGTAAACTGAACTTTTTTGTGATTTAACTCCCCATAAAAACCCAGTTCATCCCCTAGCTGCACATCAAATATTGATGAGGTTTCTTGACCAGAAATGTGCACAGCAACATTAAGTGTTTCTCCCACTGATTTTTTATAGGGCGTGGGTAGTTCAAAAGCTAGCTTCTCGAAGGTTGAATCCATGAGTAAGTCATAAGAAACACCACCTTGATGATGTTTTTTAAGAATTAAATCACCTTGCCAATCTAACTGTCCATTGCCATAATTTTCAAGTGATTTCGGGAGCTCTTTTTTCCAAAGTGATTCCGGCCACTGGGCTTGAAGATTAATGAATGTTTGATAATATTCGGGGTTGTTATAATTAGCGACCACCTTTAATGCCAATGGCATTCCTCGCCAGTTTAACGTTAACCCTTCGGTATTTATTACATCATTTTCATAAGTAAGCTCGCCATTCACTTCGGTAAAATTCATACTCGGTGTTTGCAAGGTTGCTTGATTATTATTAAATTCAACTTTCCCACTAGCAACAACACTATCAAGATCATTCAAAGGCAAATTTAACGCGAAGCTACCTGAGATATTTTGAGTGACTTGTAACTGATTAAGTACTTCTCCAACAGTATCTATCATTGGACTATTGTTCATTAAGTTACTTATCGCAATGGGTTGAGTATCTTTAAAGTTCGCGTCAACTGTCAGTATTTGTTCACTGGCTAGATCATCAATCGCCACTTTAACGCCTGAAACATTTAGACCCGTTAGATCACCACCTCGACTCGTAATTAACATGCTGTTACTGGTGAAATTTAAATGAGCAGCAAAATCATTGATCACAGGCCAGTTCGGATCAAATTGAAATTTGCTCTCCGTCAATTCGGCATCTACAACAAAAATACCATTATCATTATCATTATTAAATGGAAATTTGTTTAACGGCCCATTAAAAATCACTTTTGCTTGCTCAACTTTTCCTTCAATAATTGCCAAGTTTAGATAGTTGACAAGATCTTCACCCATAAGTAAATGTGGATAATAATAATGAGCAAACTTGAGATCACCCCGATGTACATTGGCAAGTAATGCCATATGTAGCGCTTCATTTTCAAGCGATTTAATCTCTAACTCTGCAGTGGCGTGAAGTTGTTCTGATTTCAGTTCAATGTGACTAACTTTTAATGATAAGTCAGTGGTTGTAAAATCAACATCAACTTGCGCTACTATTGATTGATAGGGTATCGGATATAGAAAATGTTTTTCAAAGTTCAGTTGTCCATTTTCGGCTAAAAGCGCAATATTCAAATGTTGTTTATTAAAGCTAAGCTCACCGCTAACATTTTCTACCCCTGGGATTCCTTGACTGAAAAAGGAAGTGGCTTCTGAAAACCTTGCGTGTGCTTTAATATCATCACCATTTTTTAATAGATAAACATCACTAATTTGACCTACCGGCGCTAGGTTGTTCAATAATTTTTGGCTTTCCGGGTGCCCAGAAAATAATGGATAAAGATTTGCTAATCCAAATAGTTCTAACGAAGAAATGTGTGTTAAATAACCTGTGGCTGTTCTTTTATTATGAACCGTCAAAGGCTGCCATGCCTGATTATTCGTGTAAAATATGAGAGGGGTAGTTGTGGTTACTCTATTGGTTGCATCATCAAAATTTTCAACGAGTATATTACCCTTGTCTAAGCGTAAACTTTGTAATTGATTTTTGAACATCCAGCTAACCTCATTATCTCCCAATGCGATTTGTAACTTATTAGCTTTACCTTTATTTAAAGTGTACCACGCACTAAAGTTTACCGATGAGGAAGTTTTTTCATTTTCTATCGCGAAAATTGAACCAAGCCAAGGGGTAACATTCAGTTTGTTCGCTTCAAAGTATAATTGACCACTTAAATCACGGAGATCTTTTCCTGATGCATCAAGGTTAAATTTAATGTTATTAGCCGTTAAACCATCAATAAGCATACTTCCGGTAGCTCGGTGATGATTATCGCTATTTACCCAAGAAAGTTGGTCAATGACAAAGGTGCGTTCTTTTGACTCATCCTGCAGAGTGATCTTACTTTTTGTTAGTGAGAAACGATTGATTTGTGTAAAAAAAACATTGCTGATATTGGTAATGAGCGAACGGTCATCTTCAGTTTTATCTTGTTGCACGAGTAATGCTTTATCAAAAACCACTTGCGCGCCAGCCAACGTTATATCTTGAGTGATCAACTTTTGATGTCGTAAGCTCCCCCAAAAATCAATTGATAGTTCCATTCTCGCCACAAATACATTCGCAGTTGCAGTATCCAATACGTTAACGTTTTTAACGACTAATGTTGGCCCGCCTGTTGCCCATTCCATATTCAATGAACCTATAGTGACATTACTATCATAAGTCTCATTGAGGTAATACTGAAAGTCTTGCTGAAAATGATGAACATAGGGAAGGAATAAACGAAACGCACTGATCAGCACTGCAAAAAGTACTAACAAAATTGCTAATACTTTATACAGTCGATTTAACCAACGATTCGAAACAGCTGAAATACTCATAAAACGAATTGACTACACACTCTTATTTGATTAATTATTTATTTTGGTTAACATTTTATTTTGTTATTTAACTGTTTACGTATATAAGCTCACAGAGGCACAATAAATACACACACTACATCATAATCACATCAAACTGCTCTTGATTATACATGGATTCTATCTGAACTTTAATTTGCTTACCTATAAAAACTTCTAACTCAGCAAGATGGTGATATTCATCATTAATTAGTGATTCACTTACCGTAGAAGAAGCGTAAACAATAAACTTATCTGAATCATAGGCTCTATTTACTCGCACTATTTCTCGTAATATTTCAAAACAAACGGTTTCAACTGTTTTTAAATGCCCTCGACCTGAACACACAGAACATTCACCGCAAAGTATATGCTCTAAACTCTCACGAGTACGTTTACGGGTCATTTCAACTAAGCCCAGTTTAGAGAAATTACTGATGCTGTGTTTAACATTATCTTTCGTCATCGCAACATCTAAACTATGCAACACGCGTTTTTGATGTTCATTACTATTCATATCAATAAAATCGACGATAATAATGCCGCCTAAGTTTCTGAGTCTCAATTGGCGAGCAATAGCTTGTGTAGCTTCCAAATTTGTATTAAATATAGTTTCTTCTAGATTACGATGTCCAACGAAGCCTCCGGTATTAATATCAATGGTGGTCATGGCTTCTGTTTGGTCGATGATTAAATAACCACCTGACTTTAATTCAATTCTTCTGTGCAAACTTCTCTGTATTTCATTTTCAACATCAAACAAATCAAAGATAGGTCTTTCGCCTGGGTAACATTCTAAAACAGGCGTTAAATTAGGGACAAACTCTTCAGTAAACTCCAGTAACTGTTCATAAGTCAATTTTGAATCAATACGAATTCGTTCTAGTTCTATGCCAACAAAATCACGCAGTACACGAAATGCTAGCGATAAATCTTGATAGATAGGCGTTTTCATTTGCTTTCTTTGTTTACGCTCTTGGACTTTTTTCCATACACGACGCAAAAATTCGGCATCATGTTTTAACTCTTTTTCATCAGCACCTTCTGCAGCTGTGCGTACAATGAACCCGTGTTCTTCACTGCAGTATGGAGTAATAATCTCTTTAAGGCGACTACGTTCTTTGGGATCTTCAATTCGTTGTGAAATACCTGCATGGTCTGCATTTGGCATTAACACTAAATAACGAGCGGCTACAGTAATATCTGTTGTTAAGCGTGCTCCTTTTGTACCAAGAGGGTCTTTAATTACTTGTACAACAATCTGTTGCCCTTCATGAACTAAAGCTCTTATGTCAGGTACATGATCGGCAGGTAAATCACCTTTATTAAGCATCAGTTTGGTGTTGATATCTGATGCATGTAAAAATGCCGCTTTTTCTAAATTAATATCAATAAATGCGGCTTGCATTCCTGGTAATACCCTGATCACTTTGCCTAAATAAATATTACCGACCAAACCACGACGAGATTTACGTTCTACATGCACTTCTTGTAATACGCCGTTCTCTATCAAAGCAACACGAGTTTCACTGGGTGTTACATTAATCAGTAATTCGCCACTCATAAAATTTCTCCGTGGTTAATGGTCGTTATCGGATCTTGGATCGGTGTAGGGTAGTCAAGCTCAGCCAATAATTTTGCTGTTTCATATAAAGGTAAACCGACGACGGCAGAATAACTACCATTAATTTGTGTCACAAATTGTCCACCAATACCCTGAATGCCATAAGAGCCCGCTTTATCTTGCGGCTCACCTGACTGCCAATACCGCTGAATTTCTTCAATAGACAACGTTTTAAACGTGACATCAGTAGAGATTATAGCGGAATATATTTTATTATTTCTTACCGCGGCAATTGCAGTAAGCACTTGGTGTGTATTATTTGACAACATAAGTAGTTGTTTACAACAATCTTCAATAGTTTCAGGTTTACCAAGAATATGTTGTTCAAAAATAACACTCGTATCAGAACCCAGTACAATTGAGTTGGTCGATTGGTTTTGTGCAACAACTTTAGCTTTTTCAATCGCTAAACGTAAGACATAATCGCAAGGTGATTCGTTGCCGATAATGCTTTCATCAATATCAGCTGAAATCGTTAGGAACTGATAACCTAATTGACTGAGTAACTCTTTTCTTCTTGGGGATTGTGACGCTAAAATTAAAACAGGTTTCATAAAAAAGTAACTCAGTTAACAGGTAAAAAATAGGGATTATGTAATACGAAAATGACGACGTACTTTTCTTAACAATAAAAATGCCCAAGGCCAAAGAATTATAGTGGTAATTACCGGGTATAAATAACTGGGCAAAAATACGGCATCCGTTAAAAATCGTTGCATCCAAAAAACAATTAAATGATATAAAGCCGATAAAACGCCTACAATAAGAGATTGTTGCCAAACTGAAAAGTTTCTAATTTTTTGATAATTACCTGCAACAATATAAACAGAAACGGCCATAGCGAAGGTATGTACGCCTAAAATAGAACCGAGTAATACATCAAGTAATAATCCAACAAAACCTGCAGTAATAACGTTTACTCGAGCAGGTAATGCCAAACACCAATAGACCAAAACCACTAAGACCCAATCAGGACGGAATACGTCAACACTTAGTGGTAATGGCATAATAGTCGCTACTAGCGCAATTAACGTAGTAAAAATAATAATGAGAATATTACGAATCGACATTAATTCATCCCCTCTTTTCACTTTGGTTATGCTTTCTTTGATTTGGTGTTTCTGCTTTTTTTGAAGGCGCAAAAATTCCTGGTGATTTTTCTGGCCATAATAAAAGTAAATAACGCAACCGATCTATTTTAGCAACCGGTTCACTTTGTACTAAAGCAAATGCACTAGCGTCGCTCTGTACAACAGTTGTAACCCTTGAAACCGGATATCCTTCAGGATACTTATCGCCAAGACCCGACGTTACGAGTAGATCTCCACTACGAATATCAGAACTATGCGGTACAAAGTTATGCGTTAGTTTATCTATTTGACCGGTACCTGTTGCGACCAAACGTACACCATTACGACTGATCCTTACCGGTACGGCATGAGTAACATCGGTAATTAAAATAACACGACTGCTGTTTATGCCCACATGTAAAACTTGTCCAACAATACCTTCGTCGTCTAATACGGGCTGCCCTTCATATATGCCGTCATCACTACCACGATTAATAACCACTTGATGACTGTATGGGTCTGAATCTACAGACAATATTTCAGCAACCATTTTTTTTACTTCACCACGCAACGGCGAAGCAAGTAATAAACGTAGGCGTTCATTTTCTTTTTTTACTATTTCAAGTGCCAACAATTGTTGATGAAAGCTTAATTCTGCAATTTTATATTGCTGATTTTCATTGATCAGTTGTCGGCGAGTAACAATGTTTTCTGCTGCCCAATTCATCATCTGTTTAGGTGTGGTCGCTAAATACTGCAATGGGCTTACCATAGATTGCAAAAAGCCACGAACATGTTCAAAGCTGTTCATTTTATGGTCGAAAAAAATCAAAGATACAGAACAAAAAAGCACCAAAAAAAGTCGGTGCTGAGGAGAAGGGCCATGTTTAAATATTGGATTCATAAAAGCCTAAAAAATTATTTAGGGAACGGTCTGCTTCAATAGGCTATTTAAATCAATTGAAAAGAGAAGTACGGAGTTAACCAAAATCAATACGTACTTCAAACGTCAATATATGACCAAATAGTAATAAGCTGAACTGTTAACTTATTCGTATGAGAAGTTACTCATAAGAAAAAAGGTCGCCACCATGCATATCAATCATTTCAAGCGCTTTACCGCCACCAAGCGCTACACATGTTAATGGATCGTCAGCAACCACTACAGGGATCCCTGTTTCTTCCATTAATAAACGGTCTAAATCTCTTAACAACGCACCGCCGCCAGTAAGCACCATGCCGCGTTCTGAAATGTCAGACGCTAATTCTGGCGGAGCTTGCTCTAAAGCAACCATAATAGCACTAACAATACCGGTTAACGGTTCTTGTAAGGCTTCTAATATTTCATTACTGTTTAACGTAAAGCTTCGTGGAACACCTTCGGCTAAATTACGGCCACGTACTTCAATTTCTAATACGTCTTCACCTGGATAGGCAGAACCAATTTCATGCTTGATTCGTTCAGCGGTTGCTTCACCAATTAAACTGCCAAAGTTACGACGAACGTAGTTGATAATAGCATCATCAAACTTATCGCCACCGATTCGAACAGAAGAAGAATAAACCACACCATTCAATGAAATAATACCCACTTCGGTTGTACCACCACCAATATCGACCACCATTGAACCTGTCGCTTCTGAAACGGGCATGCCTGCACCAATAGCCGCGGCCATTGGCTCATCAATAAGATAAACTTCACGTGCACCAGCACCAAGCGCTGATTCACGAATAGCACGACGTTCTACTTGGGTTGAACCACAAGGCACACACACAAGTACGCGAGGGCTTGGACGTAAGAAGTTATTACTGTGTACTTGCTTAATAAAGTACTGAAGCATTTTTTCAGTAACAAAAAAGTTGGCAATAACACCATCTTTCATCGGACGAATAGCTTCAATATTACCCGGTGTTCTGCCCAGCATCTGTTTTGCTGCAGAGCCTACAGCTGCGACACTTTTTGAACCACCAGATCGGTCTTGACGAATAGCAACGACTGAAGGCTCATTCAATACAATACCTTGGTCTTTGACATAAATCAGGGTATTTGCGGTGCCTAAATCGATTGATAAATCATTAGAAAACATGCCGCGTAATTTTTTAAACATAAGATCAAAATATCCTAAAATGTTATGACGGGGAGATAATCCCCTTTGCTCTCAACAAAGCATTACATTAATCAAATAGTGTTTGGTTGAGTTTATTAATAATATATGGGCTAATCATACCTGAGTGTTTCAATTTTGTGTTATTTGAATCATAAAAAATGTCAAAAAATAGTGCTTTTTTTCAATTTTTTATTCAGCAGGTCATAATTAATAGGCATGTTCAGTAAAAAAGAACTAATTGCCCACTTCTCGCCAAGAAATAATTCGATCATTACCCCGATAAACACCAAAGGTGGCTGTTGCGTTCGTATTTTCATCATGTACATTACTCACTTTACCTGACCAGTTATATTGCAACCATGTTGGTGTGGTGAACTCAATATCTATAGCCCCTTGATTATCACCACTAAGCAAGTCAATATTTCGAAATTGACCGCCAGTAAAACTGCCCACATTGCCACTAATTAAAAGATCACTAATGGTTATGCCATTTGTGGGGTTAGTAAAAGACCAATTAGAACCGACATTTGTGATTATTGAAAAATCATCATCTGAATTACGTTGAAAATCCCCAGAGGTATTGAGAAATTCAACTTCAAAAGACTGAATTAATGCTGATGTTTCTGACCCAAAACTGTTTTCGAGTACTAAGCGGCCAAAACGCTGAAAGCCTCCCGTTGGTTGTAACGTTAACGGAAGAGTTGTATCAACATTTATACCCACACTATCAGAATCAGTAATGCTATTAATGAGTATATCGTAGCTCACCGTAAACTCAGATACTTCTGAATTACTATCTTTGATATAGGTAAAGGTATCCGAAGCAGAGAAGCTATAATCCATTACGCCGTTTGACAACTTGCTCAAATCACCCGTTGATGTTGTAGCTTCTACAACCATTTTAGTTGCATTATCAATACCATTAACTACAGTATCTGCTAAAGGGAATGTTCTGGTAATGTTAGCGGCTGTTAATTTTTGGAATGATGTTTCCGTATAATTTTGTGTTTTAACCCCTAAAGCATTTTTTGCTGTAATGGTTAATATTGGCGCATATGAATAACCAAAAGGCTGACCAATATAAGTAAAATCTGTAGCGCCTGTAGTGCCGGTGTTTTCAAATGAGTTATGTGTAATCGATACATCAAAGTAACTCGGGTAAAAACGGCCAACATCTATAAAGTCCAACGTATTAATCTCATTACCTAAGTAATCCGTATCTTTTATGTTAATACTTATTACCCCTACTTCGTTGTAACTTGCAACAAGCTCTTTTTCCATTGTGTTGATGGGTTGCCAATCAGTATTCGCTGAGTCTGTCGCATTAATGATAGTACCCTCTACAGTTAAATCACCTAAAATAGAAGTAATTGATGAAGGTAAAACATGCCTAACGGCTAACGCTATAGCGCTCGATGATTGAGGTATATAGTTAGATGTTTCAGTGTTGTCATTGCATTGCCCACTATAATTAAATTTAAAACTGTCTGCTGCAACCTGTTTTGGATTAACGTCAGGCGTCACATTATTTAAAAGTGTGTTATCTAATTTATACGCCGTTAAAACAATTTTTGCTGGGATGAAGTCTTTATTAATCGTAGCACTAGACACGCCCGATGAAACATTCTCGCTGAGCGTAAATGTCAAGATGCCAGCATCGGCGTATTCAACAGGTAGCGTCGCTTTACCCGTTGCATCAAAGATAATACTGCGCGTTTGACTTTGGCCTGAAGTAGCCATATTGGCATTGTTAATTAAGGGTGATTTTGTTCCTGAAGTAGGATTAGAGTAACTAAAAATAAAATTTAAGTCTTGGCTGCCAGTAAAAGCAGGAGCACAGCTAACACCTGAATCACTCAGCTTAACGGCTTTGATTTCGAAGTCCACACTTTCACACGATGGAACATCAGCTCCTGTATTCACGTCTAGTAAAAAACCCGCATTAGCAAAGCTTATGTTGCAGTTGGTATCGCTACCATTTTTACAGGTATAACTTTGATCTGAGCTTAGCGTAATAGTTTCTGCCACTAAATGATTAAAACTCGTTTCTGTTTCTCCTGTTATTGTAACCGTTTTTTTCAAGACACCGTTCGCAAATATTTGAATATCAGTAGGTGTCGTCATAGTTCCTGTGCAATTTTCATCTACACATGCTTTTATGGTCAATGGCTCGACAATACAGGTTAGTCCTTGGGCATCATGATTTATTTCGAAATGATGAATGGTTTCACAGGGGGGAGTTTCAGCATAAATAGCATTGACTTCAGTTTGTGTAAGCACATGACTAAATAGGTTTATTTCATCTATTGAACCATCTGCTGAACCGCCAAGCTCTGACTCAGTTGTGCTGTTATTATCACCAAAGTACAATGTATCTAGGCTTAAATTTAACCCTTGTGTTAGTGTGTTTCCCAAATAAGGGGTAACAGTATTACTTACCCCATTAACATAAATCTTAATATCATCACTCTTTGCATTCCAAGTAACAACAATATGTACCCAAGTATTGGCAGCAATTGAAGATTGATCTGTGTATCGTTCTATCCTATTTCCATAAGGATCTGAAGCTTCAAACTCTAAGTAACCTCCAGGCCAAATATACATCAAAAACTGAGCGTCAGAGCTTGCTGATGCGTCAAATAATACCTTTGCAGAAGATGGTCCATCCCATTCGTCATTACTTCGATACCAAAAAGCTATACTACCTTGATCACCTAATGTATTGACATCAACACCCGTATCTATAGCATCACGTGTAGCCAGATTATTATTATTTGGTATATCAACGGCTTGACATGAAATAGGATCAAGGAGCGTTGATGATATATTTCCTACAGGGCTCGCATGAAAATTACTCCCAGAGCTATCTAATATTGAATTGCTACCGCTCCAAGTACTTGCTTCTAAATTATATTTTGCGATGGGTTCAAAATTACAACGTACCGCATCACGGCTTGTACCATCATAATTATTGTTAGCGAATTCATTGGTATATAAACTCGTTATTTCAGTGGATGAAAGTACTTGGTCATAAATCTTAAATTCATCCATTAGACCTTCAAAGCTTTGTCCTGAATCAAATAAACCGCCAAAACTATCTTGCTCCTGCCCTATAACTATCGCGTTTGACGAGGGTACCGATAATTGCCCGCTGCCAACTCCAGTATCACAATCTTGAAATTGATTATCTACGTACAAACAGACTTGGTCACTGGTACGTGTTACCAAAATATGGTGCCACATACCATTAGCGATGGTTATGCTACCATCTAATATGGTTCCTACATTCTGCACCTTTACATATACATCACTTTCATTGCTAAGGTATACCTCGAACTCATCATCACTCGTACTACTTCCTAATGCATGAAATATTTCTTGTTGGCTATGGCCATTAGCAACATTGACCCACACAGATAACGTTAAATCATTAAGGCCGTCAATAACACCGCTAGGTACTGTTAACCAATCCTCATAACTTGGCGCTGAAAGATCAAGCGAATAATTTATTTGTGCTTCAACTGCTGATTCATATATGCCATTGATACCCGCATTATAGTTTCCGGTTTGATCTATAACTTCAGATCCTGAACCCGTATATGTACATTCATCAAAACGATAATCAACAATGGGTAATATGGCAGAGGCACACATGCCATTAAAATCAGCGTCAGTAATACTACTTTCTTGATATGTTTCAGATAGTGTATTCCCTAAATTTACATTTTCAGCTGTGATACTCCCTCGAATAATTGCATTTTTATCAAATTTAATCTCCTCATCTGCATACATGACACCAGTAAAACTTAACGCGTCGTCAACATCATCTATATCTTTATAACTGATAAAAATTAATTGTCCATTTGCATCATTAATGTGAACATTTTTTTCGATTTCGAGTTTCTCAACATAAATACGAACTGTGCCGCTCCCATTCACAGTAAGTATTGAGTTATCTTTAAACTTAAATTCTTTAACCCAGTAATCGCCCGGAACAAATTGTGCGGTAGCTCCATCTTTTAATTCAATTTTTTTAAAACGATATTCGGCGTTGAGCTCAGTAAAGTAAACGGAACCACCTTCAACTTTTACATCCCTATACTGACCGCTAGTTAACGCTAGATTACTTCCTGTTTTATTACCGTCATTTTCAGATGAATATTTAAAATCAGGTAGATTAAGCTTAGGGCCATAGTTTTGCGAAAGGGTAGGAAAAATATCAAGGCACTCTGCTGCATAAACAGGTAAAGCAAAAATTGTTAGACATAAAAAGATAGAAATAACACGAGACAACATTGCAAAATTTCCTAGTGAAAAATAAAGATTTATTAGTATACTAAAGTTACTCCTAAGTATTAATGATCACAAGTAAGGACTTGTTTTTATCAAACATATAATTTAGATAAATTCTTATCAAAGTTAACGTACGTAGATATGTTAGGGGTAATAAAAAGCCCCGCAATGGCGAGGCTAATTTGCGTATTATTTACGGTGCACCAAGATTATTTTATGGCGCGTTTTTTCATTGATAACGCGATAAGTGCGATAGCGAATATCATCAGTGTAGATGGCTCTGGTACTTGTGCGGGAGTATTGCGCACGTAGAACGTTAAATAGTCAAACTCTGCCTCATTCACTCCGACTGTACTATTAATGAGACCATTATTGAAATCGTCTATATCATTAGTCATTGTAAAGAAAAAGGGCGTTACTAACTCAAGCTCGTCAATTTTATCGTTCCAAAAACTTAATGCATGTTTATAACCCGTGATTTCTTCATCATCATCACGTAGTGTAAGAAGTTCTTTTGCGGCTTCGTGAGCAAATTTAAAAGCATCCAACTCACTGGTCGTTGCGTATCTCCAACCAAAGTTATCACCAGGTCCAGATAATGTATTACCTGATTTAGTATGAAATTCAACATTAACGGTAGAAGCCCAAGCCCAATCTAATTCATCAATAGTGATGTAATTATTTTCTGTAAGATCCGTTATCAAACCCGCATGAGCAACAGTTGATAAAAATAAAAACAGGATCGTTGCTAATTTAAAAGAATATTTAATCATTATAATTCTCAATTAATGAAAAACTTTAGTATACGAGTAGTTATGCATAATTTGCGCCAAAAATAAAAAACACAATAAAACAACCAGGTAAATGATTTGCGAGGGGGGCATACTTAGAATAAATAGCGAACTGTAAAAAATCCCAACACTTAATACTTACTATACTTCAATAAAATTGTTATAGGCTTCTTGCTTCTATTTCGACGGTTCGGGATGTGATAACACCGCCAATGGAACATTGGCCAGTACTTGTAATAATATAGTATGTTGTACCATCAAATTCCCCGTCATCATTACAGGTTACTGTTGCAGTGCAGTCTTTTAAGCCTTCGACATTCGAAAAATCAGGTTCCGTTATCGTACTTTGGCACGCTGTTCTTGTGCCTGTGTCATGCGGAAAAACCTCAAGTAATTGCCATTGAGCTCCAGTCTGTGCTGCTGCATAAGCACGGGTACCTATCACTTCATAAGCTACAGATTCAGCACTTGATGATAATATTTTTACTAATCCTGCTCCAAGTAACGCCATCACCACAATAACAAAAATAGCGATAACAATAGCACTACCTTTTTGCTTGGTATTGATTTGATTTAAGTCATGTTTATATCTATTGACTTGGTTATACTTATAAACATGGCTACGGAACATTGGGCACCTGTATTTCATTCTCAAATAAAATCTCTTCGAACTGCCTTGTAAAATATAGTCGAATCGACACAATCGCATTCCGCTGCAAATTAGCACCAACCGTACTAAATCCTGAATCATCTTTCAGATATTCTGCCATTACAGCTCTATTGTTTAAGTTGTCAGGTTCGCCCGTGCTAGTATGACTAGTCACATCGTATCGTACCAAACTATTATTGTTATCGCTGCCTTCGATACAATACATCACAGAGTCATCAACAAAGTAGACACGGTTAGTGGCTGATTCTTCAGCAAAGAGTACTGAACTGTCTAATGTTAAAACATGTGGGTCTATCGAAGGGGTAGTCGAATAAATTGCACTATCAATAGGGTAAAACTTCTGATTAGACGAAAGGTAGACATCATTTGACCTTAAAGGGTAAACGATAGCATTAAAGGTTACTACATCTGTACTACTAACAGTGGTCGAAGCGGGCACAATGGTAACTTGATCACTTGCTGAGTCAGGAGAAACAGGGATATCAACATAGATAGCGCTCGATTGGATCGGCATAAACTCTAAACATGAATTTGTTGTTATTCGTGCACTATTAGGCAACGCACTTCGAAGTTCTCTGTTTAACCTTTCAATGGCAAACCTGGCAGATGACAATATTTTATCGCGTGCAGATGCATCAGCGTACATTTGACCGCCAAATTGTAAAAAGCTACTTACGCCTACCGCGAGTATACCCAATAATACCATGGCGACTATAAATTCAATTAACGTAAAACCTTTTGCTTTTACAATTATACAATTAGACATTTTAAAACTTATATTTTTTGAATACCCACTATGAGTAGATTTGTTTTTAATATTATAAATTCGGCGAAAATATAAAAGCATTAGAAGTTAACCCTATACACCGAAAAAGTGTAATCATCACTTTGTGGGCTGCGCACAGTAATGGTGATTAATTTTGCTGTTTTTTCATCATCAACCCCTGCTTCATATGAGCCGCTGTAATCACTGTCGTAAATCACAGTAACATTCATAGAAAAACCCACATAAACATCAGAAATACTATTTCCTTGCGAGTTGACTATTTCAGCATCAGTGAAACGAATTGCATTGTAATCATCGACATCATTATAATCGCCACGTTCTTCACTACCGTCAGCATTTAAATTCGCTGATGTCGTACAAAGTCCTGCAGAGACTTCTCCGCACCTCAAAGCACCACCAGACATATCTGAGTTTTCATCAAAGGCTTTGCCTAAAATTTCATTGATCATGGATTGGCCTAATTCAGCAGCCCTTATCTGATGCACTTGCGCAGCACTTTGGCTGGCTAAAGGATATATCAATGTTGTTAACACGGCATAGGTAATAGATAAAACAACAATACCGACAATAATTTCAATTAACGTGAAACCCGTTTGTTTAGTTGTTTTTTTAAATTTGATCAAATCAATTTTTCGCATAAATATAACCTTGATCGTTTATGGCAACAATAAGGGTTTGTTCTTCACCAACAATACTAATTTCGCAAGGAGAAACACAATTGACTGGTCGACCTAAATGATCAAAATGAAATAACGAAGAGCCACCTGCATATTCAAACTCCACTTCATGATCAATAATTTTAACAATGGTCGTACTGTTCAAAGTATTATCAGCAAAGCTTGTACAGCTATCACCTGGAATACCCAGTTTATCACTAGTAATTAATACATCATGACACTCGCTACCAGAGGTATTTTGCATGGCACGCAATTGGATACTGCGCAGTTTAGTAACGGTTTCATCTTGATAGATTATTTCTTCGTATCCACCTGTTGATTGCATTTTGGGGATAATAGTCACTGCGAGAATACCAATAATGATGATGACAACCACTAACTCGATTGTTGTAAAACCTCTTGAACTCATTAATATTTTAGGATTTATTGGTGTTTTATTGGTATTCAAGCGATATCTCTCAATATTGTTGCAGAATAAATTATATACACTCAAATAATGTAATTGTTGGTTTTTCATTTTCACCTGTTGAATTGTTATACGTTATTGCACAACTCCCTGTTGAAAATACAATATCCTCTAATTCTGCTGGGTAAATAATTAAAACGCCATTAATATTAGTTATTGTAAACTCAGCACTAATATCAATAAGTCTGCGCCAATAAGTATCAGTATCGTTTGCAACAATTGGATAACCGTAATTAATAGTTAACGGCCCATCTGATAATTCTATAGTTGGAGTAGGGGTAGCACCGCTTGAAAGGTTCTGATTTCCTGCAACTATCGATTTACTATAAACAAGCGCCGATGCACCTTCTAACGACCCCTTAACGGCCTGCAAAGTCGCCGTATGTGCTTCAGCCGTTATGCTTACATACTTTGGCACTACCGTTGCGGCAAGAATACCTAAAATTACAATAACCACGACCAACTCAATAAGTGTAAAACCTTTATTATTTTTTTGCGATGTTTTTAATGCTATAACAGGCTTCATGCGTGCTTCACTTCAAGTTAAGTTTCGATGTATTTACTATTTAATAACTATAGCATATAGCATATAGCATATACCTATAAAAATATAACCTATAACTAACACGCAATCTGCCGATTAAATATTGTAAATACAGATGAAGCACTTTACTCTTTGGTTACTATTTCGCTTTATTTAAATTACCGTGACCCTATTCCCCTATTTTCGATTTTTTCTTATTTTATACTTCTGTTTCGCCATGCACATTGTGTTAGAAACCCCTGGCGGGACGGGTTTGTATTTATCCTTCAATGTATTTGGCTGGTTAATCGCCACCATTCTTATTTCATTAGGACTATGGCAAATTACACTTAATAAAATAGTTGTCACAAGCAAACTACACCTATATAGCCTATTAGGATTTTTTTGTTTATGTATACCGATGTTTTATGGCAGTGAGTTCAGTGATCATGCTATTCCACGCCTACTTGGTTTGGCTGGTGGTTTACTTCTCCTCTTCTGCTTGTATCAATTTGATGAGTTAACCAATAACCCACAACAAATCTTGTGGTGGATCTTAATCGCTGTTGCTCTACAATCAAGTTTCGGCTTAGTTCAGTATTTCATTTTAGAAACTGGAGATTGGGGAAGCTATAACCAAGAGATTGGATTGCCACACGGAAGCTTCTTACAGAGAAATGTAATGGCTAGCTTTATGGGAGTAGGCATCAGTTTGAGTTTATATTTAGCCACCATTGGCGAATGTGAAAGATATTCTGCATTAAAAAGAATCCTTCTTTACCTCACCTTGTTTAGTAGTAGCTTTTTGATTATTCCTCTTTTTTCACGCACCGGTTACTTAGCCGCTTTGATAGCAATATTATTCATAACGCCGTACGTATTTTTGACAAATAAAAAGCAATTTACGAAATTATTATTAATCGTAATATCTGCTTTATTTCTAGCCCAACTTAGCCTAAAAGACAAACCTAGTAACCAAGTTGAAAGGAAGGGGACAAATATTAATGCTCGTTCTGATATTTATCTAATATCGCTCAAGATGATATTAGATAAACCATTATTTGGATTCGGCTATGGCGGTTTTGAACGTAGTTATCTAGATTTCAATAACAAATTAAAATTAAAGAATCCTGAGCTTAACCAACCCTTACTAAAGTTATCACACCCACACAATGAAGTTTTATATTGGGTAAGTGAAGGCGGAATAGTTGCATTTCTTGGTATGATTTTTTTCTTTATCGCTTATATGAGTAGCTGGCTAAAGATTGATAAAAATTCAGCTAAACGCCTCGCGATCTTAGGTTTAATTACTCCTTTATTGCTGCACAGCCAATTAGAGTTTCCTTTTTATACGTCTATTAGCCACTGGTTTGTTTTTATTATTTTACTTTGGTTTACGGATATTCAAAGTAGTGGTGATAAAAATAAAATTTCATTCAACAAAACCTTTTTACTACGTTTTTTTGCGGTTTTATTACCTGTTATCTTCCTACCTTTTTTAGTCACCACTTTACAAACAGGACTAATCATTACAGCATATGAAAAGAATAGTCACCAAGCTATAAAATCATTTCAAAAAATTAATAACCCTTTAGCTTGGCAAAGTCGATTTGACGCTAATATATATAACCACTTATTAATAACAGGAATCAAAGAAAAGAATACGGGTAAATTACAACAGTTCATCGATTGGGGGCTTATTCGCGTGCGTTTTAAACCTCGCCCAAGTGTCTATTCGAATGTACTACTTTGTTTAAGGATATTAGAGAAGTTAGAACAATATCAAGAAGTACTCAGTGAAGCAAAAAACACCTTTCCACTTATTGATAATTGGGGAGAGAACTTAAAATTTAATGATATTAAAAACTAAAAACCGAGCATCGCTCGGTTTTTATAAATAAAACAGTGGTTGATTAATCACAAACAGATACATCATCAGTTATAGCTGGACGATATCCTGAAACTGGAGCGCCGCTTGTTGATGCATTATCATACTCAGCAAAACAGTTAGTTGCTAACGCAGCATCAGTGTGTGTAAAAGTACCTGCACTACCTGATACTTCTGTAATATCGCCAGAATCAAAAGTAATCAGCGATGAAATAGAAGCATTATCAGGCCAAGAGTTTACGAAAGTAATAGTTGAACCGTTAATACTAATATCACCATCAACAACATTTGTCACTAACGCTTTTGAATGTGCTAAATCAGCTGCTGAGTTCAATGAACCTTTAACTGCTTGCACTACAGATGAGCGTGCATCACTCGTCAACTCAATAAATTTAGGTGCCGCTGTTGCAGCTAAAATACCTAAAATTACAATAACGACGACTAATTCTATTAATGTAAAACCTGCTTACTTTTGTAATGTTTTCATAATTGACCTTTTATTTTAAATTTAATGTATTCGAATTTTTTATGAATTAGTTCGTTACTGCGATATTAATTTCTACACGACTACTTGCAGGATAATAAGTGAAGTTATTGCCTACATTTGCTACACCAGGGTCTTCAAAATTTCCATTGGTATCTTTATCCAAAGTCGCTCTTAAATAGAAAATACAATGTGATTCTTCTAAGTCACCGGTTTCTGCCACAATATAATTCGTAGTGGCATTTGCAACATTGAATGTTGCTAATGTTGGTGGTTGTTGAAAAATATTGTCCCAAATTTCTTTACAGTTAGCGGCATCAAAGTCGGTACCTAAACCTGCTCCATCAGTTAAGCCCGTTATATAACCTGGACGAATATCTGTAGTTTCAGTTGTTAACACCAGATTCACGCCATCATAAATCGTTGTGTTATTTGTGCCGTTATTAGTACGCCCTTCTGATTCCCACTGCGCTCTAGCTAAAGAAACACCCGTAGCAAAACCACCTGCCATACCTTCAATATTCGCTTGTTTAGCTTGTTCTGTTAAGTCAATAAATTTGGGAATAGCGGTAACGGCTAAAAAACCCAAAATGACGACTACAATCACTAATTCAATCAGCGTGAAACCTGCTTGTTTTTTCATAACCACCTCTGTTATCGTTTTACTAATATATTTTCTATTACTTTAAATTTATTCTAACAACGAATTACTAATAAAGTCACTTACTTAGTGCTTTTAAACCACTTTTTTTAACAAAAACCCATTTAATTTATTTATCATTCACTTTTAGTGTATTTTTAACCACTAATTTATCTGTATTAGGCTAACTTTTCCGTTACTTGGTTGATAATCAAAATACTCTCCACTCGGTAAACTATAGCGGCAAAGGTGAATTTTTTCCTTAAAATCATCATTGGTCTTTATATTTACCATAACAGCTGAAATAGGCTGTTTAATGTATAACATTGGTGTTGCTAATACTTGTTGCCATATTTTCTGACAGTTATTGTGATTGCCATCGTTATTTACCGATGAAACGTCAACCCAGCCAGATGCATTAACTTCTATAGTCTTATTTTTATGTTCGCCATTTAATTCGGAACTTTCTTTTATTATGACCCAACGCGGTTTATTATCCATAAACCATTGTGCGTGGATAACCATTATTCTGGCGGAAAAGTTATTAGCAACAGCGTCAAATCCTGTTCGTGATAAATGTGATTCTTGTTTAAAAAAATAATAAATAAAGGTAGCCATGAGTAATCCAATCATAGCAAGTATGATCAGATTTTCAGCAACAGACTTCCCTTTTTTAGCACTAACCTGTTGTAACGTCATATAGTACCAACTTATTTCCCTTTAATGGCCGACATCATGTCCCACATAGGCGTGAAAATACCTAACGCGAGAACCAATACCATACCAGCAACGATTGCGATCATTATGGGTTCAATTCTAGCTGTTAACGTACTGAGCTCGTAATCAACTTCCCGTTCATAATAATCACCCACTTCTTCTAAAAGTTCATCGACACGACCTGTTTCTTCCCCTACCGCCACCATTTGTAAAACCAATGGCGTAAATAATGTACTGGCATTAGCTGAGCGTAATAGACTATCACCACTTTCAATTCCACCACGCATGGCTAAAATTTTATCTCGCATGTAAGTGTTATCAACAGCATCTGACACCAAGGTCAATCCTGTTGTTAAAGGGACTCCAGCCTTTAACACGATAGAAAAACTATGAGAAAAACGTGACAAAATCGAACGTTCAATAATACTGCCTACAATAGGTAGCTTTGTCTTTAATCGATCCCATAAATATAAACCACGATCCGTTTTTAAATAATGCCTAACCCCAAAAAAAGTAAATACGCTAGCGACTAACAAATGCGGCCAATAGTTTACAAAGAAGTTAGAACTCGCGATCAACATTTTAGTGGTTATGGGTAAATCGGCGCCGAGTTTCGCGAACATATTGGCAAAAGTCGGAATAACAAAAATATTCAAAATGACCATGGCAATCACAATCGCCCCCAGAACAAAACTGGGGTAACGTAACGCTGTTTTGATTCGTTTATTTGTATCTAATTCGCGTTCAAAATAACTGGCTAGCTTTATAAATGAACCATCGAGTTGCCCAGTATTTTCCCCCACATGGACTAAGGAAATAAATAATGGAGAGAAAATTTTAGGGTGTTTATTTAATGCAGTTGAAAGTGCGTACCCCCCTTCCAATTGACTAGCAATATCGATTAACGCACTTCTTAATTTTGGTGAGGTACTTGACTCTGCCATACCATTGATTGCACGTAAAATAGGAACACCAGAACGAACAAGTGCATACATTTGTCGACAAAAAACAATTAATTCATCAAGCGTTATTACCGAAAAACCAAGTAATTCTCCGATATCAATATTCGCTAAATCAGTTGTGCCACTTGGCTTATCTTTAGATTCATTAATAGATACGGGGATAATTCCTTGGCGTGACAATTGCTCTGCAACCGCATTTGCGTTTACTGCTTCTATCATTCCTTTAACTTGAGCGCCGCTAACACTTCTGCCAACGTAACTAAATGCCGCCATAATAAATTCTACTCTTAGCCTTGAACATCAATAGTATCAACTAAACGAAGTACTTCTTCCACGCTAATAACACCTTGCTTGGCATAATCAAATGCCGCTTGCGCTAAGGGTGTAAATGTTGGATTTTCTTTCGCTAATTTCGTAAATGCTTCAGCATCATCACGTTTAAGTGCAGCCATCATTGGCTCATTCATTTCTAATAACTCAAAGACACCAATACGTCCTCGATAACCCGTGTATTGGCATGACTGACAGCCACGACCTTTTTTATAATTGACCGTTTTAGCTTGTTCTCCAGCGAGATGGGTAAGCCACATCATTTCTTGTGCGTCTGGCGCATGTTCTTCGCCACAGTGTTCACATATTTTACGCACTAATCGCTGTGCAATAACAGCACGTAATGAACTACCGACAAGAAAACCTGCCGCGCCCATATCAATTAAACGTAAAGCACTGGTGATTGCATCATTAGTGTGCAATGTTGATAATACTAAGTGACCCGTTAATGCACCTCGCAAGCCAATTTCAACTGTTTCATGGTCACGCATTTCACCTACCATGATGATGTCGGGATCTTGCCTTAACGCGGTACGCAATACTGTTGAAAAGTGTAAATCAATTTTTGGTGCTACTTGCACCTGATTTATACGAGGTAAACGGTACTCAACGGGGTCTTCAACCGTAATGATCTTTTTGCTTGATTGATTTAGCTCACTTAACGCACCATATAATGTGGTGGTTTTACCACTACCTGTTGGCCCTGTAACGAGTACCATACCATGTGGTCGCGTAATTTGATGACGAACACGTGCAACTAAATCTGCAGGCATACCTGTTTGATCAAGTGATAATAATCCTGCGGATTGATCGAGTAAACGCATGACCACTGACTCACCATGTTGAACGGGCATCGTAGACATACGGACATCAATATTATGACCTTTAATTTGCAGATTAAATCGGCCATCTTGGGGGAGTCGTTTTTCTGAAATGTCCAAGCCAGCCATGAGTTTCAGACGTAATACCATGGCGGAAGCAATTTTATTTTCTTTTAAAATATTTTCTTGTAATACGCCATCAATACGTTGGCGTATTCTTAATAGATTTTCATCGGGTTCGATATGAATATCAGAGGCACGCATTTGAACGGCATCTTCAAAGACTGATTGTAATAATTTACCAACCGTTGCATCGCCACTATCATCTAAAAATGTAGACGATAAATCAAAATCAGTCGTTTGGTCATACTCTTCTTCTAGCTGACTAGCAAATGATTCGATGTCAGCCGTACGTCGATACAATCCATCAAAAGCATCATAAAGTTGAGATTCCATGACTACTGCAAGCTTTAATCTTTTCGGAGAAAGTATTTGTTCAAGCTGATCAAGACCTTTTAAATCGGCAGGATCACTCATACCTAATAATACAGAGTCACCTTGATCTTCAATAATTAAAGCGCGTAAACGACGTGCGTGCACTTCAGGAAGTAATAACGCGACTTCATGAGAAATACGACGCTGACTGATATCTAAGAATGGTATATTAAGTTGTTGGGCTAAAAATTCTTGTAATTGACGCTCGCCTATATAGCCAAGTTCAATCAAGGTATCCCCTAATTTTCGTCCGCTTATTTTCTGGCTATTTAGTGCCTGCATTAATGCTTCATTAGTAATGATATATTCATGTACTAACAAATCGCCGAGGCGCATTTTTAATTTTGGTGCTGCCATCGTTATTCTCCCAACTCAGTAATACGCTGACGGGCAAAAGTCTCAGCGCTTCCAGATAACCCACTTTTATTTAATGCTGTTTTGTACGCATTACTTGCTTGTTCAAATTCGCTATTACTATCGTGAGCAACAGCTAAACCTAACCACCACCGAGCAGCAGAAGGTTCGATGTTTACCAAAATTTGATATGCTTGTGCAGCAAAAGAAAACTCATTAAGTTGTTGAGCGGTTGTGGCGCGTAAACTCTGATATTCAACATTAACCACCTCGTTAACTCCCGGCATATTATTTAAAGTCGTAAATCCCTGCTGCACTCGATTTTGTTGTAAATATACCCTGGCTTTCATCAGACGAAACTCGTTATCATTAGGCGATAAATGTATCCCTTGAGAAAGTAAATTTAAGGCATCTGAATAAGCTTGACGACCAAACCATAAAGCCGCTAATTGTTTTCTTGCACTTTTATGTTCGGGCATAACTAATAATACATCTTCAAATAACGTTTCTGCTTGGGCTATATTATTGTTGTTAAGCGCTTGCTCCGCACGTATTAATTTTTGTTTCGCAAGTGCACGTGGTGATAGTTGTTTACGTGATATTTTTAATGTTGATTTCTTTGCCGCTTTAACAATCGGGTCTGCCAACTTTTTAGGAATACTTGAGTTATTATTTATTACGTTCGTTGGAACAACAGCCTTATCATTTTGGTTTATAGTGTTTCTGCTAATTGATTTAAGTGGGGCATTACTTTCTGGTGTAGTTTTGCTTTGTGCTATGTTATCTCGCATCTTCGGGTTTAAATCATTTTGATTTAACTCATTTTCTGCTGGGCTTTTATCCCAGTGACTGCTTTTTGATGTTTGCTTTGAGTCTTCATTTACTCTAGCAGTAGTCAGTTTCAATTTGTTGGCTACAGGATTTTTCTCTCCCGTATTGGACATCTTCAACGTTTGATTTTCTGTATACATTTGCCAAACAAAAATGCCACTCACGTTAAGTAAAATAACAACGATTAAACTGATGAAGATAAGCTTTTTATTTGATGAAGGTGAAGAGACAGGTACAGTAAAATTACTTGAACCTTGTTGTTCAACTTGACGTTGATCTAAATCCTTTAACATCTGGTTAATTACACTCAAGCGTCCACTCCATAATTTTTCAATACATATATAATAATGACTGTCGTAATGAGTACACTTACAATACTTGCGTACCCTTTAATGTTACTAGGTTGCCTGGTTGCTTCAGTATCATTTATCGCTGCAGATAAATGCTTTTTGGTGATTTGGTATTGCCCTTGCCCATAACTTAACATCAGCATTTTATGACAAAGCACATTAACTAAACGTGGAATGCCCTTACTCACTTTCGCCACCTTATTTGATAACGTAGCACTAAATAATGCAGCTCCTTTATAACCCGCGACTTTCATTCGATGTTGGATATAACCTTGTACTTCGAGTGCAGTCATTGCTCGTAATTTATAAGAAAAGGTAATGCGTTGTTTTAGCTGTCTAAATCTTTTTGTTGCTAAACGTTCGTCTAATTCTGGTTGAGCAAATAAAACAACTTGTAATAGTTTACGCGTTTCAGTTTCTAAATTAGTAAACAAACGTAAAGCTTCAAGACTCTCTTCAGGTAATGCTTGTGCTTCGTCGAGTATAAGTACGACTGAATGCCCTTCTGAGTGAAGTTCCAATAATCGCTGTTGAATGCGCTGAGTGAGTAATTGAACTGACATACGCTGTGCTTGTTTTACACCCAATTCAACGGCCACTGCTCGGCGCAACTCATCAGGCTTCAAATAGGGATTAGGAATATAAGCAGTAACAAAGTGCTCAGGTATTTCATTAAGCAGTTTTCGGCAAAGTAGTGTTTTTCCTGTACCTACTTCACCTATGACCTTAATAAATCCTTCACCGGCTTTCAGTGCGGTTAACAATACAGCTAACGCTTCATTATGAGGTTCTAGACCAACATAAAATGCTGTATTTGGTGTTAACGTAAACGGAAGTTCCGTTAAACCAAAATGGTAAAGGTACATAAATGTTGACTGTTATTCATTACTATCAGGCATAGGTTTAGTGGCAATAGGTTGCGATAAAGAGGTATTAGTCTCATCTACTTCACTTTGCGAAAAATCATCTTCTTCTGGGAACCACTGTTTTAAAAGCGAACGAGCATCTTGTAGCTGGTTTTTCCAAGTATCTTGACCAACAACAATGGGTTTTAACATAATAACCAGTTCTTTTTTCTGTGTCGTTTCACTTTTGCTTTTGAATAACTCACCGAGTAATGGGATGTCACCTAAAAGTGGCGTTTTTGATTCTATATCAATTTTTCGTGTTTCAATCAAACCACCAATGACCACAATCTCACCTGATTTAGCGCGAATTATCGTATCTGATTCTCGAACACTGCTTTGTGCTAATGGTAAAATAATCTCTTCTTCGTTAAGCTTTATTACTTTAACTTGTTCTTTGGTCAATGTAACAGAAGGATGAACGTGAAGAATCACTTCACCGTTTTCATCAATTTGCGCAGTTACATCTAAAGCAATGCCAGAGAAGAAAGGCGTTAAATCAATTTCAGGCGTGGTGGTGGTTGATGTACCAGTGGTGGTTGTACTAGAAATATCAGTAACAAAATATTCATCTTCACCAACTTTTATTACTGCTTTTTGGTTGTTAGTTGCTGTTATTCTTGGGCTTGAAAGTACTTGTACATTACCTTGTGTTGAAAGCAAATCAATCACTCCGGTAAAGTCGTTGTTATTAAACGCTAGGCTACTCGTGCCACCAATCGTTCCTGAAATAATATTACCCGCAATCCCACCAGCTGTTGAAAAAGTTAAATCACTACTGCCAATACTGCCCAGTACTTGATCCCACTTAACACCCTGTTGATAATCATCATTAAGCGTGACTTCCATAATTTTTGCTTCAATGATCACTTGGCGTCGTAAATGGGTTTCTGTATCGTTAATAAACTTTTTAACAATTTTAATTTCTTCAGGTAAAGCCCGAACCGTTACTAAGCCTGCTTGTGGAGAAACAATAACAGAACGCCCTTTCTCTGAGCCAACAAGTAAAGTTAACGTTTCTTTTAATTCTGTCCAAAAATCAGATTCTGTTTCAGTATAGATATTAACACCGCCACTTCCTTGCTGGTTATTTTGATTATTACTCTTTGAGCTATTGGAATTGTTTGAGCTGTTTGAATTATTTGAGTTACTGTTGGAATTATTACCGCTACTTTGATCACCTTCTGACACGCCACCAGCATTAATACTTGTGCTCGACATACCTGAACGCTTCACGTATAAATAATTAAGAGCAATAGTTTCTGTGCGAATACCTGAAGGGAAAACTTGTATGACTTTACCTTTATGACGAATTTCATAACCGTAAACTTCTTCCACGACATCAAGCACTTCATGTAACGTACTGTTTTTTAGATTTAAGGTAATTGTACCACTTACCTCTGGATGAACTACAACACTATAGGGTGACTCATCGACTAAAGCGGCAAAGAACTCTTGTGCGCTAACGTCGCTAGCGGCAATTTCTAAACGTTTTTCTGATAATAAACCTTGTCGAGCTTGGCTTATACTTCGCTGCATTAATTCTTGCTGAATAGCATTAGGCACTTTTTTTAATGCTTTAGGCGCAGGTTTACTGGACTCTTTTATTGCTTTGTCTAATGCACTCATAATTTCTGTTGGTTTATCTGGTGAAGATTGACAGCCAAATAAAGCTAAAAGTAAGGTGAAACAATAAAGTTTTGCTTGAGAATTTTTCATTTGATCATATCTTTTCATTTTGATTTAACCACGACACGAGAAAACACGCTGAGCTTTAAACGTTTTTCTGCTGAACGTAAGACCACGCTGGTGTTATTCACCGCTACTAATTCATACTGACGAATAAAGTCACCTACTTTTAACACTTGACCATTAATAACCGCTGTATGCACTTCAAAACCATGAATAATACTTTCTAATATTAATTCTGCTTTTGTTGCTGCTTCTACTTTACTAACTTGTGAAAAACCACCAGCCGACAAAGGTTTGGTAGGATCATTATTTTGTGCACTAACTAGAAATGTCATAAACATGAATATGAAATATAAACTGCTTAATGTTATATTTTTAAACACCAATAAACTCCCGTTTAGTACTTAAGCTATACATTTCGATTTCTAACTCACTTACCGGATATTCTTTGAGTTGATAATTAAACTCTTGCCAAAAAAACTTCCACGATAATGCTTCAAGTTGTGTTAAATAATCGCGTAATTGAAAGTAACTGCCGTTAATTTTTATTTTTATCGCATGACGATAAAGCACCATTTCTTGGTGGTCCCTATCAACATCAGTTACTTGATTCCCATCAACGTTAATTGCGGGAGTAGAATGAGAAAGCGTTATAGGTTCTGCCGCAATGACTTCAAACGATTGCAAAGAAACACCTTTTTGCGTTTTTAGCAATTGCATTAATGCATGACGCATTTGAATAGGGCTGATCAAGTCGGAGGTAAGTTGTAAGAGATCCACATCAACTTTTTTTAATCTGTCTTTATATTGCGAGATTTGCTTATTTAGCGCTGAATTGGGGTTTTTTGACAAACCGTCTTCAAGTAACATTATAGAGGCTTTAGCGGCACGATTTACCTTGCTAATTTGTGTAACCTCCTTTTCAAATTTATTGATTTTTTTCGTATTACCATCAATAAAAAAAGTATGAATAATAAAGATAATGGCAATTAACCCCGTAAATAGCACCATATATTGTTCACGAGGTGAAATGGCTAAATATTTCTCGCAATATGCTTTCCATTGCTTATTCATCAGCATTCGCCTTAGAGCTAACGGTGAATTCGGTCAGTTTTTCTTCATTTTCGTTAAGAGAAAAATTAATAAATGATTTTCCTGACAAAAATTTTGATGTCTCAAATTTAGCTAACCATGCAGGAACAGCTTCTGGCGTTCTTGCTAAACCAGAAAAAGTTAAATCTTGATAAGTAATATTGACATGCTGCAAACTGATGTCTTGATGATGCATTATTGATAATTCAGTCATCGATGAAGCAAAACCTGCAACTGAGGTATGAGTAGGATCTGTTAACTCACTCAATAATATATTTTTATTTTTCAAAAAACCTTTTAACATAGCAAGTTCTTCAATAACTTTTGAACTAGCTCGATTAGCTTTCACTTTATCTTGTAATTGAGCAAGTAACTTATCTTGATTAGCTTTTACCCTAGAAACCTCTTGGTGCTTTACACGTAATGTTGTTACTTGATAATGATTCAAAAAAGTCCAAGAAAACATGAACAAAAGTACCAATGACCAAAGTATCACAACGTTTGGTAAAGTGACTAATACCTGTTTAGGTAATAAGTCGGCTTGTAGTAAATTAATTGAATTTTTTGCCATTAGCTGATTGGCTCCATATTATTCAACTGCGTCGCACCAATTGTTACAGCAAATTCTCGAGCATCATTAAAACCCTCAGGCATAGTGAGTAAATTTACGTCAACATTGGTGTTTTCGGCCAACTTGCGTGTTAATAAAGCCTCATTGACCATAGGAACAATAACTTCAATGGAACGAATAGGCGCTTGCTTCAATTGACGTTCAAAATAATCGGTTGATCGTTGAATTTCTAAATTTAAATTATCAACAATACCAAATGATAATTCTTCTTCCGTTTTCGTCGCTATTTGAGCAAAACCACGTAAGCGACGTGAGAAAAATACTTTGCCTTGTTTAACAATCAACAAAATTATTTCTTCATTAGGTTGCTGGCAAACCATTAAACACGCATCGTTCTGTACTTTGAGCAAACTAGCAAAAGCAAATTCTTCGGTAATGATTGATTTTAATGTCAAGCCATTATGATTGAGTGGCTCAATAAAAGTTAATAATTCTTTTTTGGAAGCGCAGACAACATTTATTTTTTCATTTCCACCCGCAAGCGTTGGCCCATCGAAATAATCAAGCACCATATCTTCTGGAGAACAATTAACGAGATCCTTAATTTGCCATTTTAATGCAGCGTTTAATTCACTTTCGGGGATATTAGGTTTATCAACTTGTACTATTTGTGTTTGTGATGAAGCTAAAACCAGATGACACTGCCCTTGCAATTGATATTTTTCTTGTTGAATTTTAATCTGTTGAGGATGTTCTACTAGCGGATAGTTAATTTGTTGAAACTGTGTTGTCTCTTGCTCAGAGCATGAAAAAAAGGCGAGCGACTGCTGGCGTAGACTCACACCCAACAAAGCTTTGGACTCTACTTTTGAGAAAACATTATTTATTTTTGTAATAAGCGACATTTATCAATATTATAATTTATAGTCATATACTATAAAATCATTATCCCCTATTCCGTTGAAGGCGCAAGTTTTTTATTGAGTAGTTACATTTAAGTAAAGAAAAACATTACCTTTTATGATGATAGCATCTAGATTACAAAAAGTGACTCACCCTTTATTTGAGAAGCATCAGCTTAGTGTCTCAATAAAACGTGATGATACAATTCATCCCATAATCTCTGGCAATAAATGGCGTAAGTTAAAATTTAATTTACTGCACGCTAAAACACAAAATTATATGGGTGTTATCAGTTTTGGCGGAAGTTTTTCTAACCATATCCATGCTTTAGCATTTTCTTGCCAACAGCAAGGACTAAAAAGTATTGGCATTATCCGTGGCGAAAAAGAATACGCGAGCAATTTCACACTTTCTATGGCACAACAGTGGGGTATGAAACTCCATTTTATTGATCGAAAAACATACCGGTTACGTGAAAATCAAGATTACTTAGCTGAATTACAAAAGTTATACCCTAACTATCTCATTGTGCCAGAAGGAGGCAGTAATACATTAGCCTTACCAGGGGTTGGTGAAGTCATAACAGAGTTAAATCAGCAATGTGAATTCGATACTTTGCTCTCACCTGTAGGAAGTGGAGGAACAATAGCTGGCTTAATACAAGCGGATAATAACCAGCATCAGCTTATTGGTATTGCGGTATTAAAACAAAATGATTACTTAACTGACCAAGTTAATGTTTTACTGGAAAATTCATCAAATTATGTTAACTGGCAAATAATGTCTGAATTTCATCGTGGCGGCTATGCTAAGTTTAGTAAAGAAGACGTCGCAAGGATCCTAAATTTTAATGAACAAACAGGTTTTATTTTTGAGCCTGTCTATTCAGGAAAAATGATTTTGGCGTTATTAGCGTTAATTGAGCAGAACTATTTTCCTATAGGCCATAGAATTGTAATATTACATACAGGTGGCTTGCAGGGTATTGGTGGTTTACTTGAAAGAAATTTACTCACTGCAAATGATTGGTTTATTCCTGATTTCAAATCAGGACTGTGAAGTAATCATTATCTTTTTAGTATAATTATTTACTTTATTATAAATAAAAAAATACCGCCATTCTTAAACAGAAAAGCGGTATTTTTGAGACTTAATTTAGCGGACTAAATTAAGCTTCAGCGATAACGACAACTTTGATGCTAGTATCAACATCGTTGTGTAAGTGAATCGCGATATCGAATTCACCCGTTTCACGGATTGTACCTAAAGGCATGCGTACTTGAGCTTTCGCTACTTCAACGCCTGCTTCAGTAATTGCATCAGCAATATCTTTAGTACCAATAGAACCGAATAATTTACCTTCATCACCCGCAGATGATGCGATAGTAACTTCAGCTAATGCTACGATTTTAGTAGCTTTAGCTTCTGCTGCTGTCAAAGTTTCAGCTAATTTAGTTTCAATTTCAGCACGACGTGCTTCAAAATGTTCAACGTTAGCTTCAGATGCAAATACTGCTTTACCTTGAGGTAATAAGAAGTTACGTGCATAACCAGATTTAACTGATACCTTGTCACCAAGGCCGCCTAATTTGGCGATTTTATCAAGAAGAATTACTTCCATTTTCAAAACCCCTGTTTAGGTTACTTATGTAAATCAGTATATGGTAATAACGCTAAGTAACGAGCACGCTTGATCGCACGACCAAGTTGACGTTGATATTTAGCTGCTGTACCAGTAATACGGCTAGGAACGATTTTACCACTTTCAGTGATATAGTTTTTCAGTGTAGCAATATCTTTATAATCGATAGAGGTAGCACCTTCCGCTGTGAAGCGGCAGAACTTACGACGTCTAAAAAAACGAGACATGGATTTCTCCTAAATATGGTGTATTCATTTGACTGAACTAACAGACCAAAAAAAGCACCTTAATTAATCATTTCAATATGTTGAGCATGTAAGGCAAGAAGTGGGTTACCATTTCTTGATTCATGACGGTTTAGAAAACCAGTCACTTTGAGCTTACTGCCCGCAATTAAATCACGAGTTAAGTTTTGTGACAGCTCACCTGTTGCTACAACCTGTATTCGGACAAATGCTTGTCGGTTCATGCCAGCTTCATTTTGTATGGACTTATGGTCCATTGAAAACTGACAATGATGAATACCTGCTGGGCTTGTTGATTTTTTCGGTGGTTTTACCACTTCACCAACCAACACAAGGCAATTCTCATAAAGAGAGTTTGTCACGAGTTACTTATTCGCTCTCAGCTTCTTCTGTAGTTTCAGTAGCAACTGGTGCTTCTGTAACAGCTGGAGCTTCTTGCTTAACTTCGCGGCGATCGTCGCGACGTTCTTCTTTAGCAGCTGCCATTGCTGACGCTTCAGTTACTGCAGTTTTAGTGCGCATGATCATGTTACGGATAACAACATCATTGTAACGGAAAGCTGTTTCAAGCTCATCAATAACTGCTTGTGGCGCTTCAATGTTTAATAAAACATAGTGTGCTTTGTGCAATTTATTGATTGGGTATGCTAATTGGCGACGGCCCCAGTCTTCAAGACGGTGGACTTTGCCTTCAGCAGCATTGATCAAGTCAGTATAACGCTGGATCATGCCAGGTACTTGTTCACTCTGATCAGGGTGAACCATAAATACGATTTCGTAATGACGCATTACGAGCTCCTTACGGTTGTAGCCTCATTAGCTGGCTCAGCCAAACACCAGAAAGAGGCAAGGAACAAAAAGTTCGGGCTGAATTAAGGTCGCGAAGTTTAGTAAAAATAAGCGATGAAGGCAAGACAAATATAAGGAGCGGAGTAATAAAAATAAAGTATCCGTTGAACCTTCAGAAATAAACCCTATGAAAGAAGCTTATAATCACTTTTTTATATCAAAGAAATTTAAATAAAAATTATTTAACCCTCGGTGCTTATCAGGCAAAAATTCATTGTTATCTCGCAATAGTCAGCACAAAAACATACTTTATCTTGTGAATAAAGTACGTTTGACTCAGTTATTCTTCTATCTTTTGACTACGTCAACAAATAGATAGCCATTCAAGTAACCTTCGCACTGAACCTGCTCCGTATAGCCCTTGCCTGCTTTTTTCATGCCGTTACTAAATTGCTGACCTATACTGAAAATGTACGCATCAGGTTCAGGCAACACTTAGAGTAAGAAGACGCGGCTAAAATGACGGTACGCTGATTTTATTATACTTTTATCATCATACTGTGTTTTGTATTAGTACCGTTTACGGTTAAAGTCGTTAAAAATCAGGTTCTACGTTGACGCACTATTTCAAATAAACAAATACCAGCGGCGACTGATACATTTAAGCTTGAAACACTGCCAGCCATTGGTAACTTTACGAGTTGATCACATGTTTCACGCGTTAAACGACGCATGCCTTTACCTTCTGCGCCCATCACTAATGCCATAGGACCACTTAACTTTTCATCATATAGACAGTTTTCAGTTTCACCAGCAGTACCAATTATCCATACTCCGTTGTCTTGAAGTTGTTTCATTGTACGCACTAAATTAGTCACTTGTACCAAAGGTACTGTTTCAGCAGCACCTACGGCTACCTTACGAACAGTTGCCGTTAAGCGGGCGGCATTGTCTTTTGGAACTATAATAGCTTGCACACCAGCAGCATCCGCATTTCGTAAACATGCGCCAAGGTTATGGGGATCAGTTACACCATCCAAAATTAATAGGAACGGTGCTTCATTTTTTTCTTTAGCTTGTGCAAGAATGCCATCTATATCGTTCTCTGTATAGGTTCTTCCTTGTGTAATGCGTGCTAATACACCTTGATGCTGTTCACCATCACTTTTTTCATCAAGTACTTTACGATTAACAAGTTGCGTGGAAATACCATACTTTTTTGACAAGTTAATGATCGTCATTAATCGCTCATCTTCTCGGCCTTTAAGTAAAAAAAGCTCAATAAAGCGTTCTGGTGCGCGTTTAATCAATTCATTAATGGCATGAATGCCAAATACTAGTTCGTCTTGTTTTGCCATGCTCTTCTCTTTTTAATTTTTCTTTATTTTTTCTACATCGAACTTTATTTTTTCAGGTCGACCTACAAATCTTATTTCCATGCATTGCCTATATGCATTACCTAGCATATCAACCTAAATTACTCCGTTGTATTACGCGCATTTTTTCCGGGTCTTTTTTTTCTTGCGGTACGTTTTTTAGCTTTCGATTTTACGGCCTTTTTATCTTTAACTTTTTCAATTTTGTTATCTTTGGGTTTTTTAGGCTTTTCTTTATCAGAAGCTTTTCTTGGTGTATTAAAACCATTGTCAGCATTTTTTCTTAACCCTGTGCTCTTAGCTTTATCTTTTCCACCCACTTTAGTGCGACTCACTGTGTTTTTTTCACCCGACAACACTAAATCTATTTTCTTCTCATCTAAATTAACTGCAGCAACATTGACTTCTAAAACATCACCAATAGAATACTTTGTACCTGAACGTTCACCACTCAAACACATACGAACATCGTCAAAGTGATAATAGTCATGTCCTAAAGAGGTGATATGAATTAATCCTTCGATATGTAAATCCGTTAGACGAACAAATAAACCAAAGTTAGTGACAGTTGAAATAACCCCCGTAAAAGTATCACCTACATGGTCTTGCATAAATTCGCATTTCAGCCAATCAGACACATCACGAGTTGCGTCATCGGCACGACGCTCGGTCATAGAACATTGTTCACCTAGCTCAATGACAGCCTCTGGTGAATATTCATAAAAACCTACATTCGCTTCAGTATTTTTAGTCGCCGCTTTCGCTTGTTTTGCCAAAATAGCTTTAATTACGCGATGAATCACTAAATCAGGATAACGGCGTATAGGCGAAGTAAAATGACTATATGATTCTAGTGCTAAACCAAAATGCCCTAAATTCTCGCTTTGATACACCGCTTGACGCATTGAACGAAGCAGCATGGTTTGGATCAGCTCTTGATCAGGGCGACCTTGTACGTGATTTAAAATATCAGCATAATCTGCAGGCTCAGGTTGTTCACGTGTTGGCAATGAAATACCGAGTTCATTCAAGTAAGTTACAAAGTTTGTGTACTTGTCTACACTCGGTTTATCATGAACACGGAATAGGCCAGGCATTTGATGTTTTTCAACAAACTTAGCCGTTGCAACATTCGCTAGAACCATACATTCTTCTATGATTTTATGCGCGTCATTACGGATTAACGGCACAATAGACTCTATTTTACGATCGTTGTTAAACAAAAATAACGATTCCGATGTTTCAAAAGCAATAGCACCACGAGTAGTGCGTGATGTTTTTAAGGCTAAATACATCTGGTATAAATTTTCTAAATCAGGCACAAGTGGTGCATACTCTTCACGTAAAGCAGCTTTTTCGTTAGCGTCTTCACCTGATAAAATTGTCGCTACCTTACTATAAGTAAAACGCGCATGTGAACGCATAACCGCCGAGTAGAATTCACTACCTGACAACTCACCTGTCGCACTGATGGTCATTTCACAAACCATACATAGGCGATCAACATCAGGATTTAATGAACATAATCCGTTCGATAGTTTTTCCGGCAACATAGGGATAACTTGACTAGGAAAGTAAACCGAATTTCCGCGAGAAATAGCTTCATCGTCAAGTGCTGTTCCATTACGAACGTAATAGCTCACATCTGCAATAGCCACCCATAAACGCCAACCACCGGATTCTTCAGGCTGACAATATACAGCATCATCAAAATCTCTAGCGTCTTCACCATCTATGGTGACTAAAGGCAAATCACGTAAATCAACACGTGGGATCTTTGCTTCATCTTCGACTTCATCTTCGACTTCATCTGCAATCGTTGAAACTTCTTCAATAACTTGTTCTGGCCATTCGTGCGGTAAATCATGTTCGCGTAAAGCTATATCGATTTCCATACCGGGTGCTAAATGGTCACCTAATACTTCAATAACTTTGCCTACGGCATTGTTTCTTTTTGATGGACGATGTAGAACATTGACCACAACCATTTGTCCGTGACGTGCACCCAATTTTCCATCAGGTTCAATGAGAATGTCTTGTTTTATACGCGCATCATCAGGCACGATGTATGCAATACCATGTTCTACGTAAAAACGTCCCACTATACCGGCTTTACGTGGTTCAATAACTTCAATTATTTTAATTTCTTGTCGACCTTTACGGTCAGTTCGATCTACTAATATCGCGCTAACAATATCGCCATGAAAGACTCGTTGCATTTCATGTGATGAAATATAAAAATCTTTGCCACGTTTTTCACCTATAGCAACATCAGGTATGAAAAAGCCAAAGCCATCACGATGACCCGTAACTTTACCGGTAATTAGGCTGTTTTGTGGGGGAATGACATATTGCTTAAGTTTATTAAAAACAAGCTGCCCAGCATTTTCCATAGCGCGTAAACGGCGTTTAACACCAACATGATGCGTTTCATCATGGTAATTCAGAGCTTTACATATCGCTTTGAAATTAAGTGGCGAATGTGAATTTTCTATAATAGACAATAATAATTCACGACTCGCTACTGGATTGTCGTATTTTTTCGCTTCACGCTTTTGATGTGGATCTTTCAGGGGATAAACTCGATTAATGTTTTAATGCATCAATTATATACCTAAACAAAGTGATGCTGTACAAAAAATATCAAAACACTAAAAACAGCTTAATATTTACCGTTTTTAGCCGCATTTACGACATTTTCTGGCATTTTATCTGCCAACGCCATCAATAACTGAGCAATTTTTTTATGAATTTTTTTATCATCAGTTACAGAGTGATGAAGTTGCGCGTATAACTCTGGGTAATCTAATGGACTACCGTAACCTTTCGCATAAATGTCAGCCAAACGAAGTTGTGCGTTTAAATTATTTACTGCTGATGCTTCTCTAAGAAAAAAAATCGCTTTAGCAACGTCAACCTGCATAAATTTGCCGGTATGGTAATAGCGGCCTAATTGTTCTAAAGCTTCAGGCAACGCTTGGTCAGCAGCATTTTTCATAAAATGGAGTCCTAAAGGAACGTCTTTTTTTACGCACACACCAAAAGCCAACATATCACCCCATAGAAATTGATAGGATGGATATTTTGATTTAGTTGCTCTTGCTTCAATATCTTGAACAAGCTGACACTCATCAAGTACAACTTGACCTAAGTGCCTATTTTCTTTAATTAAACTTAGGAGCTGGTTATCTGTATAGATTTGCACAGCTTCAAGTTTTTGCCCATAACTGACATGACTAAAAAACAATAAAAAAGCTGAAGTTAATAATGACATTCGCATAAATTATAATCCAAAAATATAACAAATCAGGTAAGACTTGACTTATTATCGGCTAAAAGTAAAAAAAGTTAAGTGACAAAAAACTGACATTTTTTGTTTATTCCAAAGAGTACTTTTCAATAAGAAGAAGCTAAGCAATATTAATACCATTTTCAGAATAACTCAGCGCTTGCACTATTGTCCTGAAAAGAACACAATTAAATTAGTTTTATTTAACAAGAAATGATTATGTCAGAATTAGAAATTGAGCAATTAATTGCCAACTCTAAAGCCAATGAAAAGATAGCACTGAAATTATTTGAAATAGAAAAAGAAGTACTTGCAAGTAAATCTTGTGATGAACTACTTCAACGACTATTGAACTCCATCAAACACAAATTCAATATTACTTCTATTACTTTGCTTTTAGTCGAGCCAACGCCTATTAGCTACTTGTTCAATGAACAATTGCAATCGACTTGGAAGCATCGACATAGTACAAAAATATCTTTAGAACAGCTGCAAGCCTTCCATCCTGATGACAAACCTTTCCTGACGAATAAATTAGATAACTTACCTTCAGCCATACCGAATGACTTGCTGATACAATCACAATCTATTGCATTAATACCGTTAATGTTAGAAGGACAGCTTTTTGGGAGTTTGTTATTTTCTGACCGAGATAAAAATCGTTTCAGTAATGAACTTGGTACCTTTCATTTAGAACAACTAGCCACTAAAGTAAGTTTATGTTTATCAAATGTGTTAATTCGCGAACAATTGGAATACATGGCCCACTATGATCGATTAACGGGCGTAGCAAATCGTCGGTTAATGGAAGTATGTATTGCCGAAGAGTTGGTAAGACAACATAGATATGGCGCACCTTTTTCACTATTATTTATTGATTGTGATAAGTTTAAACAGGTTAATGACCAACACGGTCATGATTGCGGAGATAAAGCTCTAGCTTACGTAGCAACAAAACTACAAGGATTAATTAGAGAAAATGATCGATGCTTTCGTTACGCAGGTGATGAATTTGTTGTCGTATTGGCGAGTCAAAATAATCAAGAAGCTGGGCTTGCATCTCAACGCTTAAGTCAGTTTTTTATTAATAATCCTATGCCATATCAAGACAAGCTGTTACCTATAACAATTACCTGTGGCGTAGCAACAAGTGATGGGAAGCGTTCAATGACTGAGCTTTTAAAAGAAGCTGATACGCATTTATATCAACTAAAGAACACTGCGCAGCAGACGTTAATTTAACGAGTTAAATTTTATTATGATTGTTGAAATTAAAATATCAGAGTTAATAAAAGGCCATTTTGTTGTTGATATCGCTAAGCAGAAGGGTTCGTTTAATTTAACCAGCCCTGGGCATATTAAAAATACCCATGTTATCGATAATATACGCAGTAAAGGTGTCGAAAGTTTATTAATTGATAACAGTAAAACGTTAACTTTTGATCGTGTAGGTAACATTATTGCAAATGAAAAAGGTGATACTAAACCTCCGAGCAATAAATCACTCATTCTTTTAGAGATTACCAGAGCTAAAGAGCTCTTTAATGAATCAAAAAATATTCAGCGACAAATCTTTGCAGATGCTCAACAAGGACGAGAACTCAACCTAACGCCTGTTATCGATATTACAAATAAAACTATTGATACAATATTTAAAAATGCTGATGCGTTAGCCTGCGTTATTAATATCAGGATAAAAGATGAATACTTATTAGAACATTCAGTGTCAGTTTCAGTACTCATGACTATTTTTGCACGTTTCTTAAAAATAGATAAAGCGATTATTCAACAGCTTTCAGTGGGCGCTTTTTTGCATGATGTGGGTAAAATCCATATTCCTGACCGCATATTGAATAAGCCCGGTAAGTTGACCGATGCTGAATTTACGGTTATGAAAAGCCATGTAAATCATTCTATTAAAATCATAGAGTCTACACCTGGGATTTCTGAATTAAGTCTTGAAGTTGCGGCACTTCATCATGAAAAACTTGATGGTAAAGGGTATCCCTTTAATATGCCTAAAGAAAAAATCACCCAGTATGGTCGCATGATTGCTATTTGCGATATTTTTGACGCGCTCACTGCTAATCGTTGCTACAAAGATGGTTATAGTCACTTAAAGTCGTTTAATATTTTAAGAAGCTTAGCGAAAAAAAATCATTTAGATGAACGGTTAGTCGACTTGTTTATAAAGTGTATGGGGGTTTATCCTGTCGGATCATTAGTCGAATTGAGCTCGAATAAACTCGCTATTGTAGAAAGTCGAAATGACGGAGATCCCACTAATCCTAACGTGCGTTCATTTTATAATGCGCTGGATGGACAATACGTAATGGCAGAAGACATTGATTTATCAAGCGATAAAGATTTTATTGTTAAAGGCGTAAGGGCCGATGACTTTGATCTGGACATGAACAAAATCATCGAATTTTTATTAACGGAAGGATAGAAAATAATTATTTTCTAAAATTAACACCCGATTGCGCTGCAAAATATGCAAACACGGTATAAACAGCTGTCGCTTGTTTTAAATCATCTGGGTTGACTTTATCTAACGTATCATTCTCTGTGTGGTGATAATCGAAGTATGTTGAACCATCAGGCGCAAAATTCATACTTGGCATACCGGCCTCACTCATAACACTCATGTCTGACTGAGCTTTTGCATTATTATCGCTTGATAATTCAATGCCTAATGGTGCTAAATGTTTAGCAAGGTCGCTAATTGCACTTAATGATTCTTTACCCACACCAGAAGTCATTTTGTAAATTTTACCAACACCAAAATCCCACTCAGCACCTATAATATGGTTAGCCATATTATCTTTGTGGATCTCCATATATTCTTTAGCGCCTAGAAGCCCCACTTCTTCGGCCGCAAAAAGAATAACGCGAATAGTGCGTTTTGGTCGTTCTGGTAATTGTGCAATATGGTGAGCAGATGCCAACATCATAGCAACGCCCATACCATCATCTAATGCTCCCGTGCCGACATCCCAACTATCAAGATGTGCGCCAATTGAAACAATTTCATCTGGGAATTCACTCCCTGTTATTTCACCAATAACATTCGCAGAAACAGCGGTAACTTTAGGGTCGGTATGGCTCGTTAATTTTAAATAGAAACTCACTGGCTTGTCACGTTTTAACTGATTAACGAGTAGATCTGCATCAGGATTAGAAATAGCAGCCGCAGGAATTTTTTTCACGCCTGCTTCATAACGCATAATACCGGTATGTGCTATACGATTATTGTCTGTGCCAACAGATCTCATAATTAATGCAGACGCACCTTTTTTCGCAGCTACGTTGGCACCGCCCACACGTGTGCCGACTGCTGGACCGTATCCTGAACCGGTAATATCACGTTCCATTTGATAAGAAACAAATGCAATTTTCCCCTGTAAACTATTATCAGGGGCTGCTTGTAAATCAGCTAATGTTTCAAAATGCGCAATTTTCGCAGTAAGCCCTTCCTCAGCAGTCGCCACACTGCCACCAAGCGCAATAGCTACAATTTTGTGTGGGTAGGGAGCAATAATGTTAGCCTTTGCTTCACCACGTTGCCAAAAAGTACCGGTCACTTCTTCAGTCCAAACTTTATCAAAGCCTAATGCTTTCATTTTAGCTTGCGCCCAAATGACAGCTTTTCTATCGCCCTCTGAACCCATTAAACGATGACCAACTTCAGTCGTTAGCGATTCCAGTACTTGATAAGATAAATCAGATTCCAAAGCGGTATTTTTTAGCTGTGCTAATTCTTTGGTTTCTGATTTAGTCAGTGTTGCTGCTGAACTTGATAGAGCTAGAAAAACACTACTCACAACAAGCGTTTTTAGAACTGATTGAAAAGACACTTTACGCATTATATTCCCTTCCCTTTTATGGGTATTTTAATATTCGAATGTATGCAGTATCAAGAATCTTGCGCCGACATGCAAACAGCTTCACCTTAAAAAAGTGGTTAACTGTCTTTAATATTTTTAATTAAATTATTAGGGGAGCCCCACAAGAAAGTACCAGGCAGATTTAAGACGTTTTTAGTTAGCAAAATTTATTAAATAGATAAAGAAATAGTAACACTTCACTCAATATATCAATGCGATTAAGCAAAAAAAACCAGTGAGAATATCACTGGCTATTATTGATTCGATATAAAAATAAATATGATCAGATTGAAAAGGATGATCCGCAACCACAGGTTGATGACGCATTTGGATTATTAACTAAAAATCGGCTGCCTTCTAAACCTTCAATATAATCAACTTCACCGTCGACTAAGTATTGTAAGCTCATAGGGTCAATGACCATAGTCACCCCTTTTTTAACGATGGTCATATCACCGTCATTCACTTTTTCATCAAAAGTAAAACCGTATTGAAATCCAGAGCAACCACCACCAGTTACGTAAACTCTTAATTTTAATTCCGGATTTTCTTCTTCGGTGATCAAAGACAATACTTTAGTTGCTGCGGCATCGGAAAATTTTATCGGTAACTCGGGAGTTGACATATTGCTCTACTTACAAAGGTGTTTACGGGAGTGTATCGCGTGCATTATCTTAAACTTGACTAATTTAGTCAAGTATTACTGATTTAGTCATGTATATTAGAATAAATAACTGATGTACAGTAAAACTCAAAAAAAATGCGCTACATCATTAGATATAACGCATTTACTATACAATTCAAACTATTAGTTATTGACTTTTTTGCGGTAAATTAAACCAGCCATCGCAAGTAACATTAATATAATAGTATTTGGTTCAGGTACATCAACTGGAGGATTTTGAGATGAAAAATCAGCAAGACCTTCAATAATGTCATTTGCACATGTCATTGCCCAACGAAAAGCAATTTGGTTAGCGGTTGCAAGGTCTGTCCCGCTGACATCAAATGAAAATTTAATTTGACCGTAGTTAATATTATTTGATGTATAAGAATAACCAAGTACATTCCATATAGATGAATCATGAACAATATCAGTATTTCTATCTGATAGCATGACTGCTTGGTTAGCGCGAGAACGATTATGAAGAGATGATGATGTTACGACCTGATTACTGCCAAAACCTGACTTTAAATGACCTGTTCCAGAGGTATGTTTGCGAGCACCACTAAGATCGTATACATAGTTCCAATTAGTATCTGTAGTAGAAGCTGCATTCGAATTAGTGTATCTATCACCAGTATATGGGTCAGTACCTTCTGGATTCCAAGGCGTCTTACCTGAATTATTAAGGTTTTGATCTGCAGCCATAAATAAATCACCGAGCTTAATACCGTACGTACCTACATTATCATAAAATGATGTAAAAATATTAACCTCTAGCGTTGTAACACCACCAGAAACATCACGAGATACAAGCATTTTGTCAATATCCCATTTGTTATCGTCGCCATTAACATCACCATTATATCCAGCACCAATGTAATTATCCATAATCACTTCACCGGTAATATTGGTGGCAAATGTGTTTATACTTAATACAGAAAATGCAACTGCTACAATAAACTTTGAAAATTTCATATTATTTAACCTACTACTTATTATATAAACGTCAATACTGTGCAAAAAATCACAATATTACATATAAATTCTTTATCTACTCTCCACTCCAATGCAAAAAACAAGCCAACATAAAAAAACGAGCCTTTTCAAATGGATGCAACTTTCACTTTAATTATATTTGTTATTTTATCAAAACGTGTAAAAAATACCGACAACTAATTAGACTCATCAGTTAAACAATTAAAGAACTTATAGACCTTCATATTAACTACGCGTATCCTTAACAATTGATTTTCATGAAGGAAATAATTAAATGACCTCTTTGGTAAAAACGACTTTAACCTTACTAATAGGTACAATTTTATTATTTAGTACATATTCTCAAGCTTTTACAGATCAAAATGCCGATAAACCCTATGAAGATGCTCTCGCCAGCTTTTACCTTTCTGAGTTAAATTCAGCGATTATCCATTTAAAAAATGCGTTAAAAAATGACCCTAAACATTTACCTTCAATGGTTTTACTTGCCGAGGTTTATATTGCGATGGGCGATGGCGCATCTGCAGAAAACCAGCTCGAAAATGCTCAAGATAATAAAGCAGATGAAAGTAAAATAATTCCTTTAATGCTCGAAGCTTATCTTTTACAACAAAAATACAAAAAAGTAATTAACGCTCAAACCGCTTCAGTAACACAAAAAACACAGCTGAATAAAATCTCTATATTACAAGGAAGAGCCTTTATTGCGATGAATAATTTATCGCAAGCGATGTTATTATTTGAAGAAGCATTAGAACATGTTCCAAATAGTGTAAAAGCCCAATTAGGAGTAGCACAAGTATACTTACTTAAAGGTAACGTTCCCCAAGCAAGAGCTACGCTCGATAAAGCACTCAACCTTTCGCCAACTAACAATATCGCTTTAACAATGCTTGCAAACATTGAACAGCAAGTCGGTAACAGAGCTAAATCATTAAAAATTATTTCTCAAGTTATCGAACTGAACAATATGAACTTCCCTGCCTTACTCACCCGGGCAAGTTTGTATATTGAATTAAGAAACTTTCAACTCGCCTTAAAAGATATTGACGTAATCACAACAGAGATCCCTAACGAACCTAGAGCAAACTATTTAAAAATAATCGCAAACAGTGCGCTAGGTAATACAAAAGAAGTAAATAAAACAACCGCTCATATAAATACCGTGTTAACAGGGTTACCTGAAGAAGTTATGAATCAGAACCCTGTTTACCTTTATTTAGCCGCAGTTATAAGTTTTCAAGAGCAAGAAAGCTTGAAAGCTCAAAATTTTTTACAAAAATATATCGCAATAATTAGCGATGATACAAGGGCATTAAAATTAGCCGCTCAAGTAGAGTTAACATTAAACAAACCCTTCCGGGCAAAAACATTATTGGTAAAATCAAAGTTAGTTGATCCAGACGATGTTGAAACATGGTCGCTTCTTGGCCAGACCTATATGGTTTTAGGAGAGCTAAAACTGGCTGAAAAATATCTAGAAGACGTTATCGATAACGATAAAGAAAATCCTGAGTCATTATATGATTTAGCGAAATTAGAAATTTTAATTGGCAAATTTTCACAAGCAATTACTCACCTTGAATTAGCAAAATCTATGGATGCTAATATAAGTATAATTATGTTACTCGCAGAAGCTTATCAACAAAGTAACTCACTTGAAAAAGCACTTGAACAAGTAGACCTAGCATTAATAATACAAAGTGAAGATAGCGTTTTACATTTAAGAAAAGGTATTTTGTTAGGTCGATTAAGCCAGCATATTCTAGCAAAGAAATCTCTAGAACAATCTCTCATCTTAAATCCAAATAATCTTAAAACGCTTGTGCATTTATCAAGAATTGACGTTATAAACCAACAACCAGAAAAAGCCATCAATAAAATAAATAATAAAATTGCTGAATTGGAAAATCCCAATGCATTCCTATTAACTGAGTTGGGTAACATACAACGTTTAACTAATAATAATGATAATGCTTTAAAAGCTTATAAAAAAGCGTTTAGTATCGACAAGAACAATTCAACAATTTTAGTTAAAATTGTTGAAATGCAAGTTATGTTTGGGCAGTTAAAAGAAGCGATAACTATTACCAATGAATTCTTAAACATAAATAATAAAGCGGGTAGTATTTATTTAGTATTAGCTAATTTATACATGGCTGACAAAGAATACGATAAAGCTTTTAGTACTTTCGAACTGGCCGTCAAAAATAGTAATAATAAATCAAATATATATAGTATTTTAGCTGATGCTCAATTATCACGCTCTGATTATGAAGGTGCAGAACTTAGCTTAAAACGCTCAATTTCATGGAATAGTGAAAACTTTAATTCATATTTTAAATTGTTCAATATCTACGTGAAACAAAAAAGTGAACAACTTGCACTCGACACTTTAAAAACGATGACTGAAAGAAGTAATGACGTTATATTTTTAAACAACTTAGAAGGAAATTTATACCGCGAGCTCGGAAAGCTAGATAAAGCAGAGAAGCTCTATTTAACATCATTACAAACAAGTCAAAATCAACCTGCTGTATTTGGCTTGTATCGTGTTTATAAACAACAAAAACAATTTACCAAGGCACTTGATTTACTTGCTCGGTGGGTTAAAGATAATCCAAAAGATATTGCCTCACAAATAGCAATCGCCGATACACTCGTTGATACAAATCAACTAAAAAAAGCGGCTAAAAAGTATCAAGAACTAATCAAATCATTCTCTGAAATGCCTATTTTATTGAATAATGCTGCGCAAGTATTCATAAAATTAAATAAGTATACACAAGCATTGGATTACGCAGAAAAAGCCCACAAAATGTTGCCTAACAATGTTGCTATAATGGATACACTTGCTTGGTCTTATACCTTAAGTGAACAAGCAGATTTAGCATTGCCTATATTCAGACAAGCCATTGTTAAAGATTTTAATAATGCTGAAATAAAATACCATTTGGCTGTAGCATTATCTCAGTTAAATCGTAATGTAGAAGCGAAGAAGTACTTGAAGGCCGCCATAGAAAATGAAAATAATTTTCCAAATAAATCAGATGCTATTGCATTAATGGAAAAGCTTTCGAATAATATATAATAGGCTGAAGAACACTCCAAACTATGGTGTGTTTTGTAATAGTTCTCCCCACATAAAACTCTCATCTAACTGCTGATGTTTTTGCCATCTGTTCTTAGGTAAAATGGTGGATAACTCTACTTTTTCTGGGGAAAAATCATCAGGAAGTGTTAACTCGCCTTCAAGAATTTGAAAGTATTGAAAACTAAATGATAAATCTTTTTTGGTCAATGTAGATATATGACTCAATTTCAATTGACTTGGCTTATTATCTAAACTGCCAAACAAGACTAAATCAACATAGCCTTTAACAAATCGCTTACGCACTTGTTGTTGTAATAACACAATTTGAAAACGAAAGTGATACGGACTTCCCGTAGGATAAATGGAGATTCGATCCACAACTAAACCATCAGCTGTTTTTTCAGGAGCCATCACTTTCTCATAAAAAGCTAATTCTCTTTTTACCTGATAATGTTCAGACTCCATATTTTTCAATAATTCTTGGGAGCGTTGATTGGCCATTCGCTCAACTTCTAATTCAACTTCTAGCGTATTGATTCGTCTGTTTTGTTGAACATTTTTTTCATACATCTTGTTCAAACGTGTTTTTTGTTGTTCCAGTGTTTTAACTTGATAGCCATGGTAAAAGTTCCCAATACGATAGCCACTGTATATACAGATACCAATAATGAGAATAAGTAAAAGAGCGGAACGGAATGTACCTAAGCGAACAACAACTGTGTTTAGATTTATTTTAGCTAACCAATTCATTTGAAAAGTATTATGATATCCACTTATTGATAAATATTTTAGGCTAAAACAATAAAGGTGAACCCTTCATTATTATGATATCGCTCTCTTTACTAAAAAAACGTTTAGCCTTACCCCAAACTTCCTGGCAACTTTGTTTGTTAGCCGCTATTGGTGGAACTGCATCAGCACTGTTAGTTGTGCTATTCACCTTTAGCATCGACTCAATTCAAAGTCTTTATCTGAGCCAAAAAGATAACTATACCAGTTTAGATGCGTTAAGTCGTTTCCATTTGCCTATAGTTGGTGGATTAGTTATTTTATTTTTTGCTTGGTTAACGGGGTACCAATATCTACGCACAGGTATTCCTTTTATTTTACATCGCTTGAAAATAGCAAACGGTATTATTCCCTTTCGTAATACGTTAAATCAATTTTTTGGGAGTGTCATTGCATTAGCATCAGGGTTTTCAGTCGGTAAAGAAGGTCCCGCTATACACTTGGGAGCCGCCTGTAGTAGTTATATTGGTAACAAGCTTAATTTACCTTTTAATACAATACGTACACTTTGTGCATGTGGAATAGCCGCGGGAATATCGGCATGTTTTAATACTCCCCTTGCCGCTGTTATTTTTGTAATGGAAGTTATTTTACGTGAATACAAAGTACATATTTTTATTCCTGTCATGATTGCCTCGCTCATTGGATCAATGATCACCCGAAGTATTTTTGGGTCTGGACATGAATTCGAATATTTTGACAAGATATCTCTTAGTTTCCATCATTACCCAGCGCTTATTTTATTAGGACTTATTCTTGGCTTATTAGCCTATGGTTTTAATCGGTATTTAGTACTTATTATAAAATATTCAAGCTCCATTCATATTGTGCAACGCATTCTGATCGCAGCATTTATTACGGGAATATTAGGGTTCTTCATGCCGTTTGCTATGGGTACAGATTTAAATGCAATCACCTTTGCTTTGGAAAACAACCTTCATTTACAGTTATTACTTGGGTTATTATTTGCCAAAATCCTCATGACAATAACCGCTTTAGGCTTAGGTATTCCTGGCGGTATAATTGGCCCTATTATTGGTATAGGTGCGATTGCAGGCACTTGTGTATCTGTCCTAGTGACGGGATATTTACCTGGAGAAAATTTTGCGAGTGATTATGCATTAATGGGCATGGCTGGCTTTTTAGCGGCAACACTAAACGCTCCTCTTGCCGCATTATTAACGGTAGTTGAATTGTCAAACCAGTTAGAAGCGGTTGTACCTGCAATGATCGTAATAACCACAGCCTGTGTCTTTTCAGGCCAGGTTTTTAGAAACCGTTCTATTTTTATTATGCAGCTTGAGCAACAAGGCCTGAAATATCGGAAATCTCCTATAGAAAAATCATTACAACGTATAGGCGTATTAGGCGTATTGCAGGAAAATATTAAAATATATCAGCAAGAATGTGCTCATGATGTAATCACTTCGTTGAAAAAAATGGAATTGTTGAATCATGTTATTATTCAATCAGTAAAAAATATAGATGAACATTCCCCTTATGCAACATTTTCTTGGTTAAAAGTCGAGCATAACCAAAACACAAAGAGTGTGGAAATATTACCCTTACAATTGATCCCTTTACAAAGTCAATCAACTTTAGCTGAAGCATATTTAGCGCTGCTTGAACAACGAGATGGCGGTGTTTATATTTATGATAAGGATCCTAACGACATTTTAGGTATTGTTACTTTTGAACAAATTCGATGTTACTTATTAGAAGGAAAAACGACAGTATGAACACTCTTTTATGGCTTAAGGCTTTTCACGTTTTTTTTATGGTGGCTTGGTTTGCGGGAATTTTTTATTTACCAAGATTATTTGTGAATCATGCAGAAACATCGAGTAAAGAAGTTGCGGAACATCTAACAGGCATGGAAAAACGTTTACTTTATTTCGTTACACCCTTTGCGCTATTCACTGTGATCCTTGGTATAGCACTCATCTATTATTATGGTTACGAGTGGTTTGTGGCTTCAAAATGGCTACACCTAAAAATCACTTTAGTGATCTTACTTTTGGCTTACCATGGCTACTGCTTTAAATTAGTAAAAGACTTTAGAGAAGACAAAAATAGACGTTCAGGAAAATTTTATCGCATTTTTAATGAAGGTCCTGTTCTTGTATTACTCGTAATATTGTATTTGGTATATTTGAAACCACTCTGATTATTCGCCTTCAATTGAGTTGAGTTAAGTTAGATTTTTGGTTCATTACTGGTTTGATCATTTTGATAAGTGAAGCTGATCTATCAGACATCGAGCACCGAAAATTGAATATCAGCGAGAATGTATTCTCAACATTTCTGATTTGTGCTATATTCCTGCATCAAAAATACTCGCAGCTTTATAATTTTAGGTAACTTTTTATGATGAAGTTTGAAGGAAGTCACATCCTTTCAGTTTCGCAGTTTGATCGCGACACTATCTCACGTATTTTGGAAGTTTCATCGCTAATGGCACCTTATGCCATGCGTAAAAAGCGTTGTCATGTTTTAGATGGCGCTATTCTGAATAATTTGTTTTTTGAACCAAGCACTCGTACTCGTGTCAGTTTTGGCGCAGCTTTTAACCTTTTAGGAGGTTATGTTCGTGAAACCGTTGGTCAAGAAAATTCATCCTTAAGTAAAGGTGAATCTTTATTTGATACTGCACGTGTTATCAGTGGTTACTCTGATGTAATTGCGATGCGACACCCGGCTATGCATTCTGTTGAAGAATTCGCAACAGGCAGCAGTGTTCCAGTGATTAATGGAGGTGACGGTGCGAATGAACATCCAACGCAAGCGTTGCTTGATTTATTTACCATTCAATCTGAAATGGCGCCACACAATAAGACTTTGGACGGTTTGAATATCGTATTAATGGGCGATTTAAAACATGGGAGAACAGTACATTCATTATCTAAACTCCTGAGTTTATATAAAAATATGAAAGTGACAATGATTTCTCCTGATGCACTAAAAATGCCCGACAGCGTAATTTCATCACTCACCAATGCGGGTCATGAAGTAGTGATCACTGATAAAATTGAAAATAATTTATCCTGCGACATTATTTATCAGACAAGAATTCAACAAGAACGTTTTGCCAGCAAAGATGAAGCTAATTTATACCGTGGACATTTCAGCTTAAATAAAGAAATTTATCAGCAATTTTGTCAAAAGCACACCGTGATAATGCACCCGTTGCCACGAGACTCTCGTCCAGAAGCAAACGAGCTTGATACCGATTTAAACGACCTAGATAACCTGGCTATTTTCAGACAAGCACAAAATGGTGTACTCGTACGCATGGCATTATTTGCTTTAACATTGGGCGTAGAAAGTAAGCTTAGTCGATTTGAAAAGCCCGTTACATGGTATACTAACAAATAATTTTAAGTATATAAGTGACTCTGGTTTATTCACCATTGATCGCATTAGAACAAACAATACAGGTAATATTATGAACCATTCAGAACAACTTTTTGACAGCGCAAAAAAAATTATTCCCGGTGGCGTAAATTCGCCTGTTCGTGCCTTTAATGGTGTTGGTGGTACCCCTTGCTTTATCAAACGTGCTGAAGGTGCTTATATTTATGACGCTGATGATAAAGCTTATATTGATTATGTCGGTTCTTGGGGACCTATGATTTTAGGCCATAATCACCCCGCTATTTTAGCCGCTGTTATTGAAACAGCTAAAAATGGTTTAAGCTTTGGCGCACCAACCGAGCTTGAAATAACGATGGCAGAAAAAGTACGTGAACTTGTTCCATCCATGGAACGTCTTAGAATGGTAAGTTCGGGTACAGAAGCAACAATGAGCGCGATCCGTTTAGCTCGTGGCTACACAGGGCGTGATAAAATATTAAAATTTGAAGGTTGTTATCACGGTCATGCTGACTCTCTTTTAGTGAAAGCTGGTTCGGGTGCATTAACCATGGGTGTGCCGAATTCTCCGGGTATTCCTGCTGATTTTGCCAAACACACATTAACGGTAAGTTTTAATAATATTGCTGAAGTTCAACAGATATTTTCAGAATATAAAGATCAAATCGCTTGTATCATAGTTGAGCCCGTTGCCGGAAACATGAATTGTATTCCTCCGGTAGAAGGTTTTCTTGAAGGCTTACGTGAAGTTTGTGACGAACACAAAAGTGTTTTGATTTTTGATGAGGTCATGACTGGCTTTCGCGTTGCATTAGGTGGAGCACAAGCACATTACAATATAGTGCCCGATTTAACGACCTTGGGTAAAGTGATTGGTGGCGGAATGCCTGTTGGCGCATTCGGCGGAAAAAAAGAAATTATGGATTACATAGCGCCTGTTGGTCCTGTTTATCAAGCGGGTACTTTATCAGGTAATCCTATCGCAATGGCTGCAGGTTTAGCGGCATTAAATGAATTATCTCAAGGTGATAAACATGAACAACTGAGTGCTTCAACTGAAAAACTTGCCATGGGTCTAAAAGCGGCAGCCGAGCGAAACGGTGTCTCATTAAGTATTAACTATGTTGGCGCCATGTTTGGTTTCTTCTTTACTGACTCACAAGAACCTATTACGACGTATGAGCAAGCGACCAACTGTGATACTGAAAAATTTAAACATTTCTTCCATTTAATGCTTGAAGAAGGTATCTATTTAGCACCTTCAGCATACGAGACTGGCTTTCTCTCAACGGCTCATTCCGATAAAATAATAGAACTCACTTTAACTGCAGCTGATAAGTGTTTTGCTCAGTTATAATAACGAATAACATGTAAAAAGGGATAGCCAATGGCTATCCCTTTTTTATTTTATTTTATTTTATTTTATTTTATTTTATTTAGTTAGTATTCATTTGCTTTTATCATCGTCAATTCACTTTCTAACCACTGATAGGCTTGTTGCCAACCTAATTCCAAACCTGAAAATACAGGATAGGCCCATTGGTCAAATGAGCGACTTTCTTGAAGCTGTTGGGTCACTAATATGCTTTCGTCAGAATAACAAACAAAGGCCAGTGCTTTTAACCCTTCATATGATGCAACTGAAAGTTTTGCTTCATAGGTATAGGTATAGTTGTTAATACGATTAATCAATAAAGCAAAGTCACCTTCTACATTATCATTCATAAAATTATGACACTCTTCCACCATCTCCAGTGTGATTTCAATGCCTTCATCAGCGATTACTTCAATAACATTATTAGGGAATATAGTATAAAAGCCATAACTTAAACGATGTTTCATTTAATTCACCTCGCCACGCCTTATTCGCTATTTAACGGAATAGGTTAATCCAATCATTGGGAAATGAATGATAACTATTCTCATGTACGATTTGGTATACAATAATAGCTGTACAAAAAATATGCAAGCATCTATGTAATAAAATTAGCTCAACTTTGTTAATCTATTGTTTAATCGCCAAATATTTTTTTAAACCAAGAAACTTTCTTTTCCTTTTCTGGTTCTTTTTTAGCCAAGCAATGAGGCTCAACTAATAGACCTGTCGTTATGGCAGGATAAGAAACCATCTCAAGGCATTCAATACTCACTGCGTTACCGCTGCTAGACTCAAAATTTGTCATCGCTATATTCTCAGGGATTACACGCACTTTATTAACAACACCATTTTTTTTCATAAACTGCGCAAACAACACTAAAGCGCCACTACTACCTGTTAACTCTGTTGCTTTATTGTCATCACGGCCAAGCCAAGTTGTTATTAAATCTTGGTTATCATACCCAACAAACCAACTATCCCTTTGGTTATTCGTTGTGCCTGTTTTCCCCGCTAACTCGGCACCGTTTAAACGCCAAGTTAACGATTTGGCTGTACCTCTTTTGGTCACCTGCGACAAAGCATGATCTAATAAATAAATACCGTGCGTAGAAAACAACTGCTCTTCTTTAGCTTGAAATTGCCACAAAATCTCACCTTTTGCTGACACAATATGATTAATTGCATGGCTACTATTTTTAAATCCTTGATTAGCGATAGGTAAATATAACTGGTTTACTTCAAATGGCGATAAATTTAAAGAGCCTAGTAACATACTAGGACGCGTAACAATATCATGGGGATAACCTAATACATGAAAAGTGTTGGCAACATTCTCCAGCCCTAGCTGCATGCCTAAATTTATTGTCGGCACATTAAGCGATCGTACCAAACCATCTAATAAACTCACTGTTCCTTCAAATTTTCCATTATAGTTTTTTGGACGCCATTCTTTACCACTACCATTTGAAAGCATGATAGGTTCATCCTTTAATAAGGTAGCGAAATTATATTGCTGATAACGCTCTAAAGCCGCTAAATATATCGCAGGTTTAATGAGTGAGCCTATTGGCCGCTTAGCATGTAATGCTCGATTAAAACCGGCATAACCCGGCGTCTTATCTCCAACTAATGCCCTTACTTCTCCTGAACCAATATCAGTTACGATCATAGCGACTTGCAACGATTGTGCTTTATTAAGCTTTTCTAAATCTATAATTTTTTCTTGAACACTCTCTTCTGCATTTCTTTGTGCAACAATTGAAAACCCCGTAAAAATACGTATGCCTGCTTGTTGATCAAATGCTGAGAGTTTTTCACCGAGCTCTTTTTTCACTAACTGTAGATAAGCTGGAAATTTTTTCTGAACTAACCGACGAGATTTCCTTACCGATAAAGATGATTCAACTGCTGATTGAAAACTTTTCTGCGAAATTAATTCATCTTGATACATTAAGCGTAAAACAAGATCTCTACGCTTTCGGGTATTTTCAGGGTGTCGCCATGGGTCATAATAACTAGGACCTTTTACCAAGCCAATTAACATCGCTGTTTGCGCAATACTCAATGATTGAATAGGCTGGCCAAAATAAAATTTAGCCGCTAAACCAAAACCATAAATACCATTCGCATAATTTTGTCCTAAATACACTTCATTGATATACGCTTCAAGTAATTGATCTTTACTATACCTAAGCTCAAGAATAACAGACATAACCGCTTCATTCACTTTTCGCCACAAGGTTTTATCTCGGGTTAAAAACATATTTTTGACCAGTTGCTGAGTCAGTGTACTGCCGCCCTGCACGGTTCTTCCCGCTTTAATATTACTGATTAACGCACGAGCAATACCTAATGGCGAAATACCATAATGAAAATAGAAATCACGGTCTTCAACAAGCAATAAAGTATCAAGTAATTTTTCAGGCACTGATTCAAGCGAAATGATGACTCTGTCTTCTTTATTATCAGGAACCAAACGGTCAATGAGTAATGGTTCAAGTGAAACACTTTCTATCGCGTCTTCTTCATTAAAAATGGAACGGATGTGATTATTAACAATATGAATGGTGAAACGTTCAGCAAGTGAATTACCGTCACCAAAATCAAAAGCTTTGCGGTAAATAATCAACTGATTATTTGATAAAGAAAAGTCGCCTGGGCTAAGCGTTTTCTTCTTTTTATGATAGCCCGTAAGCGCTAAATATCTCATTAATTCCGTAAATGTTATTTCATCTCCAACACTAAATTTTTCAACTTTCCCGTAAACTTGCACAGGAATATTCCAGCGTTGTCCTTCAAATTTATCTTTCACTTTACTGTCGAGATAAATTCCATAAAAACCCAACACGAACATTAAAGTTATGAGGATCTTCAATAAGGTATGCCAAGACCTGCGTAGCCTAGAAATATAAGTAGGTGTACTTTTTTTAGTTTTGTTTTTCAAATGATTAACCATTCCACACTGTATTTTATTCAGCGAATAAAGCGAAAGCTTTATTACATATATTTCTTAACACGATTCGTTGCTTTTGCATTCGCGGGGTCATCAGGCCAAAAATGATTCGTTACAAATTTTTTGGGAAGATTGACAATCATATTAAGCCTTGATTTTATTGGTGTTGAGTACACATCGGACATTAAGACATTGACAGTCAATCATTGACAAAAACATTGACACTTTTAGATATTCTAGGAATGAAGATTGACACTTTAAATATTTACCATTTCATTATATTTTTTATAATCGTAAGCACATAGCAGTTTCTTATAATCCAATTCAATTGGAAAATTCGTTTCTTGTAAATATTGCTTTATGATATCAAGCTCTATTTTATCATTCATAACTGAATATATTAAAGCTTCTAATTTTCTATAATTAGATATTTTTTCATCATTAAATATATCTTCAATACTTGAATGACCCACTTTTGAAAAAGCATTAGCCTTAGCCGTTATACTTTCTATTTTATTTTTTTGTTGTTCTTTTAGCAATTCAACACGCTCTAAGTTAGGGCAGATCAAGCTAAAAGCATAAATAGGGCAAAACTGGCCGCTTTGAATAGTTTGTTTATTTAAAAGCTCAATCAATTGACTATTAGCTTCTTCAACTATCAAGAAGTAATTCTTCATCATCTCTGAAAGAGGCTGATATTCGTAAGAAATATGTTTATCAGCACCAACAGCTATAACCATTTGATCATTGGCTAGTTCATCAATATTTTCAGAAATTTTAACTTTTATCTCTCCTCCTGAAGATATTTTTTTCCAAACACTTTGAACTCTCCTTATATCCATAGCAGAAACAGGCAGCATCAAGCCTGAAATAGCCTTATAGATTGCAGTGAAATTATCTGTAGATATTTTATTAATACCAATAGTCGAAAAACCTTCAATATCAATATCGTGCGTAGATATTTCTGTTGAACTAGAATCCTTAGAATATTCAACTAATAGAAAATTGCTTTTTATTTTTTTTGCTTCTGGTGAGTTAGATTCGACATAGGAGAATATAGTTTTTAATAAACTCTTAATATTGTCATCTCCAACGTTATAACCAAGAAATATGATAGGGTTATGTATGAACAAAGATAATAATTGTGCTCTGATTAATTCATATTTAGAATCGAACTCTTTATAATCTTGCTCTGATATAATTATTTTAGATGCATCATCAACACAACCATGTATTTTATACACAGAGCCATAGGGATTGCTTAAAAGGATATTATTACCGACTAAAGAGTTAAATTTAAATGTATCTTCAATTAATAAATCATAATTAGTAGTGATAACTGAACCGATATTTTTACGTGTTTTTCTAAATTCATTTAATTCATCACGCATCTCATCACGGTAATCTAGCTCAGCCAATAAATTACAAATATAGATTTTAAAGCGACTTAACCTGATGCCTTCCTTCATTTTTTCATAAAAGACATCGTTAACACTCTTAAATTTACCATCTCTATCTTGAGTTAACATATGATTAAACTTCGATTCTAACACTTCAGCAATTTTATCAAATTTAAAAAAACCATCAATTTGACATTCAGCCTTGATATCTAAATAAAATTCTTCATTTCCTGATAATTCATATGCTATTTTTTCTAACAAGCCATCCCAAGTATATGAGTTTTGTAAATACCTTAAACTAAGCCCTGTACCGATAAATAGTACTGGATGGTTTTTATATTCAGAAACAAATTCATTAATGTCCATTATTTAGCAATATCCTTAAAATTATTAATCATACCTTTATATTACGGAGTTCATATAGAAGAGCGTACATAGATTTATTAACAATATTACAGGTAACTACCTGAATTGGATATGTATGTAAGTAAAATGATCAAAACATCATAATTTATAAGCTTATTAGGCGACAATTAGCTTGGCCGGCTCGCGACAATTAACTTGACCGGTTTT
>JASDWX010000045.1:0-23127 GCA_041890515.1 Alteromonadaceae bacterium | reverse complement strand
AGTACCGGCCAAGTTAATTGACGCCGACCGGACAAGTTAGTTGACGTCTAATATCAGTTAATGTAAATTAATTAAATCTCATCTTAATCATATTAATTCAACGCAAAATTAGCCACGAAATACACACTTATAAAACCTAAGGTAAAAGCGATAACTACATAAATTAAATTACCTAAATCAAATTACCTAAATCAAATTACCTAAATCAAAAGTGTATATAAAAGCAAGTATCCAAAATAACATCTCGAATAATGTCGCTTTAACTTTATTTATATGAATTAAATATTCGTTATGATCATTATAAAAGGTGTGCTTTTGTGCATAACTTTCTGCTGACATGATAGGTGATATAAAAAAACAGATAAAAGAGTCTATAAAAAGAAGTTTATAGTCGTCATTGAAAAGTTTATGCCTTCGCTTAAAGTTTTGTATTTAACATATAACTATTAAGCTTTACCCAATAATTGCTACTCCTTCAACTTGAAGCACTGTTTTGGCGTCTGCACGTTCAATAACCTTTAACAATGTCGTTTGAATCGTTTCGTCTTTTCTCACGTCACACTTACTCGTAAACTTTTGCTCTTGAACTGCATCGCCTTCTTCAGCAACAAAACCTACAACAACTTCACTTGCATAATCATTTGATTCACCAAAATAAGCTAATGAAATTTGTGGGTAACCTTGAAATCCTTTTTGTACTCTTTTTGCTATACGTTTTGTCGATTTATCTAAATTCATAATAGGTTTCCAATAGAAATATAGTGCCACATCATGCGGATATTTGTTCACAACGAATAGAATACAGCGACCTATGGTAAAGTGCAAAGGTCCAAGTGTTTCAGATGTTTATTAAAATTCAGCCAAGTAAATAGAGCACCTAAATAACGAAAAAAAATATGACATTTCGTTTGTTTAATAAAAATTTGTAAAAATAAGCGTGATAATAAAACTAAAACAGGTTTATATACGTATATATTGACATCATCCATTAAAAATTAATTTATATGTTTTCACTATTTAAAAAAAATCCGCTGAAAAAATTGAATAAAGCTTATGATGCCAAACTTGAGCAAGCTATGCATGCACAAAGAAATGGTGACATAAAATCATTCGCTATGCTCACTGAAGAAGCTGAAAAAATTAATAAAGAAATACTAGCACTAGAAAATTCTGCTGATAAATAAAAGTCGATTAAAGACGAGTATACCGTTGGCTAACGAATCAACGATTATGTATAGCCAACGGCATATTTTGTCTGAAAACATTGTGTGATAACATATTTTTTAAAATTCAAAATGTTTCATAAAGGCATCGTAAATAAATTTTTCAACTTCTGTTCCAAAACATCGCGTATGTTTAAACTCACCATTTTCTTTATAAACACTAGAATTGTAGATAATATATTTAATATCATCTGTTCCCTGGACTCTTGCAGGATAATTTTTCAATTCATCAAAACGACTTAAACGTTCCATCATGTCAGCTAAGCAGTTTGAGTCTATCTGAAACTCTGAAACATGGTGACCGACATATTCACTTTTTTTATAGCCTAAAACGTCAAGTTCACATTCGTTCGCATAAATAATAATACCTTCTGGCGAAACAGCATGAACGCCTATTGATGAATTATATATAAAGTCTTCTGGATTCTCAGTAAACATAAATGACCTGCTACCTAACCATGGTTGGTAAAGTTAGTAATAAGAGACGATAAAATAAGGTTTATCAGCATAACAAATAAAATTAAACAACTTGTATAGATGAAGTCTATATAAAAAAAGAGAATGGATCTAATTTTTATCACTTTTGACGAGTGGATAAAGCATAAGAATCGACTATTTTGCTATGTATTGTCACACAATAGTGCTAATTGAGCGCTTGAGTAGCATGAATTACCCTAGTGTAATACAGAGGGATTTTTATCATTTTTATGAATAAATAAGACAGTCTCAATGCAACCTCATATGACGGCCTCTTCACCTTGAACATATGAGTCATGCACAATACGTAAATACGTTTTTTAGAATCAACATTAATAAAATCTCTGTATGATTTTTCATTGATTGCTTTGCAATAAATTGCTGAAGACTGCCCGCTGATAACGCCTAACATCCAAATTATCTTCTATTTTTAAAACTCCACAACATTTGAGACAACACATATTTTAATGAGTTGGCACTATTAATTATCAATAGAATGAGGTATTAAAAATTTAATGTACTACCTTTTAAGGAACGAAAAAAGGTGATTTTATGTTTCTAGTACGACTCATTTATACAAATAAAACAAGTAGCCATTTTGGTCCTGAAGATATTGAAAATACTTTAGAAAAGGCAAGGATAAATAGCCGAAAAAAGAATATTACTGGTTTACTGTGTTTCAATAATAATTTTTTTTACAATCCCTCGAGGGCTGAGGGAAACTGTCAATAATACTTATCATCATATATTAAATGATAAGCGACATTCAGATATTACAATGCTCAACTATAGCGAAATTGTAAAAAGGGAATTTGAACAATGGTCAATGGGTTATATGCCTCAAAAAAGTTTAACAGATTCTTTAAATTTGAAATATTCAGCTACACCAAATTTTGACCCTTATGAAATGTCAGGTGAAAGTACCCACTAGTTAATGTTAGCGCTTAAAAAAAATATTAAAATAATCTAACCTCATTATAGTAATAAATCTTATTAACTAAAGTGTGGAGTGAAAGATGCAAATAGTTATTTGCACAACATAATCCAGTTATTGAATAATTTACTGGCATATGTCAGCATACTTTCCATTGGTGAGTTTTGCTAAATCAGCAGGGCTCAACTCTATTTCTAATCCACGACGCCCCGCGCTCACATAAATTGTAGGATAATTATTCGCAGATGAGTGGATAATGGTTTTTAGTCGTTTTTTTTGTCCAAGCGGACTAACCCCTCCTAAGATATATCCTGTCGAACGTTCAACATCAAGCTTAGCAGCCATAAATGCTTTTTTTGCACCTACCGCTTTTGCAATAAGCTTCATACTTAACATAGAAGAAACAGGGATTATACCAACAACTAGCGCTTTATTATCTAAACTCACTACCAACGTCTTGAATACTCGTTCTTGAGCAACACCCATTTTATCGGCGGCTTCGAGGCCATAAGAATCAGTTGATTCGTCATGATAATATTCATGTATTTTATGTGATATTTTATACTTTTTAGCTTGGTTGATTCCTGGTGTCATTTTTATCTCGAATGTCTAACGTCATTTATAAGGAGTTAGTCGTCAACTGATAAGTTAAGTGCGAAAGATAATTGGCTAATACGCATTTATCTATTGATGAATGAAAAATAATAACACAAATAAATGCATATCAATTTAAAGAAAACTCCTACATAACTTCAAGTTAACCTTTATTAAATTATATGTTTGATCATAAACTTAATCCAACTCGAAATAAATACAGGCTTTCTATTTTTACTGTTCATTAACTAATGGCAAAAAAGTTATGTTGTTGCCATTTTATTTGTTTCTTTTCCAGACGTTCAACTTCAGCTTCTGGCGGCCCATGTTTCAGCCATTCCAACATTTTATCCACTTCATTTTGTTCACCACACATTAAAACTTCTACATCCCCATCATCTAAATTTTTTGCATAACCACTTAAACCATGATCTATAGCGATTTGTTGACTTGACGCGCGAAAATAAACCCCTTGTACTTTTCCGCTAACATGGGCGATATAACTTACATTCATACTTGTAGCTCCTGACTTTATAGCGAAATAACTCAATTTGAAGATTGCACACGAGCTTTGCATTGACTACACTCTGCGCAATTTCATTTACCTATTCATTAAGTATAGTCACATGTCAGCAAGAATTTATTTAAAAGTAAGCCGAGAGAAGTCTTTATTGCGAAAACATCCTTGGATATTTTCTCAAGCCATCAATAAAATCAAGGGTAAGCCGATGCTAGGCGATACCGTAGATATTTTTGATCACAAGGAAAAATGGATAGCTCGAGGCGCTTATTCTCCAGAATCACAAATTCGAGTGAGGGTTTGGAGCTTCAATGAGAATGAAGAAATTGACAGTGAATTTTTTCGTAAAAAATTGTTAAGTGCCCAATCAAGACGTGAATGGTTTATCGAACAAGGTGGATTAACAGGTTACCGCTTAATTGCCGGTGAGTCTGATGGTTTACCGGGTATTACCATTGATAAATACGACAACTTAATTGTATGCCAACTATTAAGCGCGGGTGCTGACTTTCAACGTTATACGTTGGTTGAGGTCCTTAAAGAGCTTTACCCTGACTGTAGTATCTATGAACGTTCAGATGTTGATGTACGTAAAAAAGAAGGCTTAGAGCCGATTACAGGGTGGCTAACAGAGCCATTAGAATCTACTGCGTGTATTATTAAAGAGCATGGTTTATCAATTAATGTTGATATTGCTAAAGGCCATAAAACAGGCTTCTATTTAGACCAACGTGATTCACGTGTTACCGCTGGTCGCTATGCTAAAAACAAATCGGTACTCAATTGCTTTTCTTATACGGGTACATTTGCATTACATTGTGCTGCAAATGACGCTAAAGAAGTGATCAATGTTGATGTATCTCAACCAGCTCTCGACTTAGCCAAAGAAAATATTGCACTTAATAATCTACAAGACAAGAACGTTTCTTATGTTAAAGCGGATGTATTTAAGTTACTCAGACAATACCGAGAAGAAAAACGACAATTTGATATGATCATCTTAGATCCACCTAAGTTTGTTGAATCAAAAGCGCAATTAACCGGTGCCTGTCGTGGTTATAAAGACATTAATATGCTTGCCATGCAATTGCTTAAGCCGAACGGTATTTTACTGACCTTTTCTTGCTCTGGTTTAATGGAAGCAAGTCTATTTCAGAAAGTTGTTGCGGATGCCGCTTTAGATGCTCGCCGCGAAGTTCATTTTGTAGAGCGCTTGCAGCAAGCTGGCGATCACCCTATTTCAAGTAATTATCCTGAAGGTTATTATTTGAAAGGATTAGTTTGTCAGGTGAGCTAATTTGAATTCAAGTTAAACTTGTATTTGATCGAAATTAAAAACGAGCTGTATTGCTCGTTTTTTTGTTTATTAATGACTGGTTTTATTTAATCAATTTCAGCAATGTTAATGCCAACTAAATAGCATTCATTGCCCTCTTCTGTTACGCGGACTATTTTTCCTGAAACGTCGAGCGGTTGTACATTATTATTAGCCGACCTTAAACTTACTTTAACATTGGTATTAAGTTCTAATGGGTGTGTCATTTCAATCGCCATGCCTGTAGCACTTAGATCACGACAAGTCGCTAATATTTCGCTGTTCGCTTCATCATCGATAATGGTTACTGTTACATCACTATTCAACATCATCCGATAGAAATCTCGTTTATCATCAAAGTTAACCATTACTACTCCATATTGTTATTTAAATTTATTACTAACTCTTTTATACCCATTGCAGACTTTAGTGTCAAATTTTCGAATTTAAAATGTTTATAAAATCAGGTTAATTCGCTGAAATTACTTTTAAATGATTTAAAATTCGCTTGGCTGATACTGGATAAGCTGTTTTTAAGTTTTGAGCAAATACCGATACGCGAAACTCTTCCATCATCCATCGTACTGATAGAATTTCATCAATAATAGGCTTACCTTGACTTTGTTTGGCCAGTAACGATAGATAAACATTGTTAACTTTCGCTATCTCTAACATTTTTAATCTGTCTTGATTAGGGTCAACTGGAAGCTTTTCCATACGTCTTAGCATAGCCTGTAAATATCGAGCAATATCTTCTAAGCGTAGATGTCCCGAGGCAGTCACAAAGCCTTTAAAAACAAGTAGACTCAGTTGCTCTTTAATATCAGCTTGCGCTTGAATAACCTCTAACGACATTCGCCCTTTTAATTTTTTGCCTATTTCATGCGTTAACGTTAATACTTTTTCTACTTTTAAAGCCGAAGCTAGCACACAGTCAGCAAGTTCAGCACGTACATGGTCTTTTGCTTTTTCAAAATCGCTTTGAGTACGAGGAATTTCACCATGCTCTTTTACTAAGTGCTGGCATGCCGCGACTATGCAATCATCCAACAAGTCTGGTATCGAACCAAAAGGATTGAAATATAAACTTAACTTCGCTTTATTAGGCAGTTTTTGTTGTAGATATTTAACCGGGGAAGGTATGTTTAACAATATTAAACGGCTAACACCATTGATCATCGCTTGTTCAGCCAGACTTTCTTGTTCGAATAATTCGATCGAAACTGTTTTGTTCTTATCAACTAAAGCAGGGAAAGCTTTGATCGTAATGTTAGCAATATTTTTCTCATAACCTTTAGGAATATCATTAAAATCCCATTTGGTGATTTTTTCTCGCTCTATCCCTTTATCAGCGACTTTTTTGATGGATGCTTTAACTTTACCTTGTAAAGATGCTTTTAAGTTATCGAGATTTCGTCCCTGATTGATCAGTTTTCCTTTTTCATCAACCACTTTAAAGTTCATGTTTAGATGAATAGGTAATTCAATATCTTGCCAAATATCCTCGGGTAAACGTACGCCTGTCATTCTTAATAAATGCTTTTCAATCGCATCAACTATTTTACCGTCAAACTCAGTAATGGCAGCTAAACACGCCTCGGCATAATTAGGCGCAGGCACAAAATTTCGACGTAAGGATTTAGGTAAGCCTTTAATCAAAGCAATAATAAGCTCTAAACGAAGTGCTGGAATTAACCAGTCAAAATCACTGTTTTCCACCTGGTTCAGAATACCTACTGGAACATGTAAACTAATACCGTCGTCAATATCACCTGGCGTGAAATGATAACTCAGTGGTAAGGTTAAGTTACCCTGCTGCCAAACATCAGGATAGTCTTTAGCAGATAAAGCCTTAGACGTTTCATTTAATAAAAACGCTTCCGTGAAATTAAGTAATTGTGCATTTTTCTGTTTCGATTTCTTCCACCATGAGAGGAAACTGCGCTGACAGACTATAGTTTCTGGTAGCTTTTCATCATAGAACTCAACTAAACGTTCTTCATCAACTAAGAAATCTTTACGACGCGCTTTTTGCTCTAGTTTTTCAATGCTGGCAACTAATTGATGGTTTTGTTGGTAAAAACTTTCGTTAATTGAACTGTCACCATTAACTAATGCTTCACGAATAAAAATCTCTCGACAAGTATGAGGTTCAATGCGATTAAAGTTAACTTTTCGTTTTGAAACGATTGTTAATCCGTATAAAATAACGGTTTCAAACGCCATTACCGCACCCTGCTTTTTCTCCCAATGTGGTTCACTATAATTTCGTTTAATGAGATGTTCAGCTAACGGCTCTATCCACTGCGGATCTATTTTGGCAACCATGCGTGCAAATAAACGACTCGTTTCTACCAACTCCGTTGCCATTATCCACTTAGGTGACTTCTTCGCGACACCAGAGCCGGGGAAAATAAAGAAACGACTATTACGTGCCCCTTTATATTCTCTATTTTCGTCAAGTTGGCCTAAGTGACTGAGTAAGCCTGATAAAATGGCTTGATGAATAATATCGTTATTATGACTCTCTGCTGGCTCTTTGTCTTTTTTCGATTCATTATTATTAATATCAATCGATTGCGGTGTGTATTCAACGCGACTCATGGGAATCTTTAAATCACGTAAAGAATGTTTAAGCTGACTAAAGATATCTTGCCACTCACGGATTCGCATGTAAGCTAAAAATTCTTTTTTACACATATTCCGAAATTGATTATTGGTCAGAGCTTTCTGCTGCTCTTCAATGTAATGCCATAAATTGAGCAAGCTAATAAAGTCAGATTCTTTATCTTTAAAACGATTATGCTTTTCATCTGCTGCTTGTTGTTTTTCATGCGGTCGTTCACGCGGATCTTGAATACTTACTGCACTAACAATAATAAATATTTGCTCAATACAACCCAGATCAATAGCAGACAAAATCATTTTTGATAAGCGTGGGTCTGTCGGGAATTTTGCTAGCATTCGCCCCGCTTTAGTTAAGACCACTTTATTTTGATTTTTTTCAATTGCGGCTAATTCTTCAAGCAACGAAATACCGTCATTTATGTTACGACTGTCCGGTGGTTGAACAAACGGAAAGTCGCTTATTTCACCTAAATCAAGCGCGAGCATTTGTAAGATAACCGTAGCTAAATTTGTCCGCAATATTTCTGGATCAGTAAATTCAGGGCGACCAAGAAAATCGTCTTCACTGTATAAGCGTAAACAAACACCCGCTGAAACTCGACCACAACGCCCTGCTCTTTGATTCGCACTGGCTTGTGAGATAGCTTCAATAGGAAGACGCTGTACTTTAGTTCGATAACTGTATCGAGAAATACGAGCAGTGCCGGGATCAATCACGTATTTTATGCCTGGTACGGTTAAACTTGTTTCCGCAACGTTGGTGGCTAAAACGATATTTCGTCCGCTATGAGGTTTAAATATTCTATTTTGTTCTTGAACCGTTAATCTTGAATACAAAGGGAGAACTTGCGTATGTCTCAGGTTTGCTTTTTCTAAAGCAGATGCAGCATCTCGTATTTCACGTTCGCCATTAAGAAAAATAAGAATATCACCTTGGCTAATATGACCAAGCTCGTCAACAGCATGTAAAATACCACTAATGATATCGTTGCTGCTTACTTCTTCTGTTTCATCATTATTATCAGCATTAAGCGGACGGTAGAGTATTTCAACAGGAAAGGTACGGCCTGAAACTTCAATAATGGGTGCTGGTATACCTGTTACGGAAGCAAAGTGTTTTGAAAACCTTTCAGGATCAATCGTAGCTGAAGTGATAATCACTTTTAAGTCGGGGCGTTTAGGCAGGATTTCTCGTAAATACCCCAATAGAAAATCAATATTTAAGCTACGTTCGTGAGCTTCATCAATAATTAATGTATCGTATTTTCTGAGTAAACGGTCATGCTGCATTTCAGCGAGCAGAATTCCATCAGTCATTAATTTGATATAACTTTGATCACTGACTAAGTCATTAAAGCGGACTTTATAACCAACAGCGTCACCTAGCTTTGTCGATAATTCATCAGCAATACGTGTTGCGACAGTTCGTGCAGCGATACGACGTGGCTGAGTATGTCCAATCATCCCATCGATTCCTCGCCCTAAAGCAAGACATATTTTTGGAATTTGCGTGGTTTTACCCGAACCGGTTTCTCCTGCAATAATCAGAACTTGGTTTTCGGTTATGGCTTTAGCAATAACATCAGCATTTTGCGAAACAGGTAACGCTTCTGGGTATGTTATCTTTGGAACATTTTGTATTTTCAGTTCTTTCTTTCTAATTGATTCGTCAATATGATCAGATATCTGACTGAGTGTTTTTTGCTTTTTCTCGTCAACAGCTATTTTTTTGCTTGAAAACAAACGTTTTTTCAAACGAAACTGATCAGATTTTAGCGTCAATTTAAGACGACTATAAAGTTTATCTATATTAATAACGTCGATAGATGTAGGCTCAGGAGAAATGACAATAGATTTTTCAGAAGACAAGGTGAACTCAAACAAGATAGTAAAAGTAAATTTTACCAGTTTTATTAAAGCTGTACCACTTGAATAAAGTGGTACAAACGTACAGATTAAGAATTAATTCAGGAATGTTAAGATTTGAAGGTAGTACGAGTATATCTATCAATACCTTTTAGAACGTCGTTACGACAAATAGTGCCAAGTAAAATACCATCATCATCAACCACAGGGTAGACTTTAGGTTTATTCTTTAACATGCTTTGAGCAAGTTCTATGACACTGTCGTAGGGTTTAACTGATAATACATCTTTACGCATCAAATCAGCAACATCGCTCACGTGTTCATTATGATAAATAGTTTGCAACATTGTTGCTAAAACTTCACTTTCTGATAAAAAACCAATGACACGATTGTTACCATCAATGACTGGTCCACCAATTTGTTTTGTTTTCAAAAAACGCAATGCAGCTTCTTCAACAACCATTTCAGAGGTAAACGTAACGGGATAATGGTTCATATAATCTTTGACTTGTATGCTCTCCATAAACTTACCTCAATAAATAAAAATAAATACACGACTTACTAAACCAACTGTAGTCGCTTTTATTCAATAAATCATAAAATTAGTGAAAAATAAATGAATTTATTAATGTACGGTAGTTATTGATCAAAGTAAGGACAATAATACAGGATCTGACGAATTTTTTACTGAGCTTGATAATGCATTATAGGAAAGAGAAAATTGCTTTCGTAAATGAGATTTTAGGTGAGGTTTAACCCCTTTCGGTTTTATCGACTTTAATAAACAAAATAAAGCTAAAGCATGTATGGTTTCATTTTCAGGTAATGCAGACTGACGGTTTGCATTAGGATTATTACATGAGCCACAGCCACCTTTAAATTGATAAGCAGTATTACTAAATATAATACCAAAGCCCATAAAACAAGCAATTACATCAACGGCTTGCGGTATAAACTCTTTCCCACCAGGCGGTAAGCTACTTTGCTGCACAATCAGTATATTAGCAAGATTTTGTACAATAGAAGAAATAAGATCTTGAGGTTGGTTTACTTGATTTTCACGATAAGACAGCATGATTGGCTGTTGCTGTAATTTTTTACTCTCTTCTTCATTTAGTGCGGCAAAAGGGGTGTTTTCGCCTCGGCAATTATCAGTCATATTAAATGGAGGAATCGTAATTTTTTGACTCCCAGCAAAAAAACGTTCTGGTGTTATCAATATTATTGGCCAACACTGCATACCGGCATAAGCGGCTGTTTGCTTAAAAATACTAAGCGCCATTTCATGAACACTAGTTACACTACCTTGATAAAATTCATTATTAGGTAGCACAAGTTGACTATTATTTTTGAATTCTAAAACATCAAAATGTGTAATAGCCCATGAAAAAGTATCAAGGATCCACTGATGACTCTCTTCATCAATGACATCACTTACATCAACTTTTCTATAAGGGTTAATACTGTTTAGCAGTTTAACTAACATAATACATATTACTCGGTAAGTTCTTGTTCATCAGTTACCTGATTAACTACGTCTTGTTCTTCTAAAAGTGCACGTTCAGCTTTTGACACATAACGAGGCTTATTACTGTTCTGTAATTTGGCATTAGCTCTTTTTTGCGCACTTTTGAGTGCTGCGTTTATTTTTTTCTTACGATTCATTTTATTTTTCTATCTTTAAATTTATAAATAATTAATTAATCTAATATCAACCTAGTGGTGAATAGGTATTTATTATTTAAGTAGCGGATGATCTTCAGGTAATTGCTTTGCTATCCACATCGCTAGTCGGTGTTTCATACTTTGCAAATCCTCACTATCAGCCGGTAATGTTTGAATCAGCTTGTCGTTAACCAATAAGCGATACAAACTTTCAACTTTATCTTTTGACGCATTCGTGGCTGAAAAACCTTTATAACCGCGGTTCATCGCATATTTTTCGCCAACTTCAATCGCTTTTTTTAATAAAGCGGTTTCGTTTTTTAATTTTTTAGGTTTCTTCATCGTTACCTTCTTATTTTTTATTACTGATTACATATCAAAGTAGGAAGCATTAAATTTGTTGCCAAATATCTCGCCTAAAACCAACTTATTATTTATAGCTTGAAAGCAATGTCTGAGTAAACTGATCAACATTAATTTCTTTATCAAAATCAGTAATTAATTGATCAAGTTTTGAAATATCAGCCTCTAACGTCGACATAGTTATTGTGTTGTCATCTAATATATAAAGTTGCTTTAGACTAACGTAATAAAATTTTAAGACGATCAATGCATTTTCATCAGCATCTAAACTGGCTTTCTTAATTTTTTTCAAACGACGATATATCGTATTTTGTATTTGTTTTAATTGCCAAATATAATATATTTCATTAAAAAAGGGTTTGTTCTTTAATTGCTGCAATATGGCTGCACAAGCTAATAATGCTAGTATGACGCCTAAAAAGTTATACTTAAAGTTGCTATCATTTCCACCAGTTTCAATGGCTGTATTTATAGTGGATAGGCTAACGTTATCAATGGCTAATGGGTCAGTAAATAATGCAATTAACATTGCCCCAAAAGCTATGGCTAATAACGCTAAGGTCATAATAAAGCCAACAATGACTTGGTTCAATTTACGTCGATACGTTTTTTTATCTATGTCTTTTAACGTCATGCTAAAACTTTCTAATGTGGTCACTACAATTCAAGCGTTATTCTAACGTAATTTCTTTGAGGAAACCGCTTTGAATGATTTTATTTTGCATATAAGTTAATACCTGAATATCGGGTTGTTTTGGTTGTTACGCCGTGTCGCCAAACATTTGCTAAAGACGAGACACTCAGTTTCTTTTTCGCACGGGTTATCCCTGTGTACATCAATTCTCTAGAAAGTAATTTATTATCTGCTTGTTCCGGCAATACAATAGCAACATGTTCAAACTCACTGCCTTGTGTCTTATGAATGGTCATAGCATAAACCGTTTCATGCTGCGGTAAACGAGCTGGATTAACCCATTTATGTTCATTATCCGCTTGTTCAAAAACAGCCATTAAGTGTCCTGCTTCACTTTTCCACAATAAGCCAATATCACCATTGTATAAACCTAACGAATAATTATTAACATTTATCATAATAGGTTGCCCGCAATAACGTGTTTCAAAAGCATTAATATCGCCACGTTTTATTAATATTTCTTGTACCTGTTCATTTAAGGATTCAACACCTTGCTCCCCTATTCGCGTTGCACATAAGATACGAAACTTCTGTAATTGCTCAAAGGCTTCTGACACTGTTTTTTTAGTGAAAATAGGGACGTAATAAGTCGTAACTAATTCCGTTAACCATTTACTTGGTTTACCTTCGAGCAAACTTAACGTTCTGTCGACTTCGGGGGGATTTTCTTGCGCGTTATTATCTAATGAATATTTTTCATTTAATAATGTCCAACTTTCGCTGAAGCGGCCATTTATTACATGATTTGCTATTTTACCTATTCCACCTTCTCCGTCAAACCGTCTACTTTTTTCAAGAAAAACAACGTGATCAGCGGCTATTACTGAATCAGATGATTTGGCTGTCTTTTTCAATTTAGGTAGCTTTGAACATGCTGTTATCTCAGTTAAATAGTGCTGATTTTCACAACTATATCCACGATGTGGTTTAGGTGCTAAATCATTCAGTACACTGCCAGCAGCAACAGAAGGAAGTTGATCCGCATCACCCAACATTATTACTTGGCAATGACTGGGCAATGCTCGAAAAACACGTACCATTAAAGGTAAATCAACCATTGAAACTTCATCAATCAGCAAGATATCAATATTGAGTAAATTGTCTTGATGGTGGCGAAAATTCACACTATTAGGAATAACACCTAATAATCGATGAAGCGTTTGTGCTTTTTCAGGTATTTTAGATAAGACCTCATCACTGATTTGGCCTTTGAAGCCTTGCAAAGCATTGGTTATAGATTCTGACAAACGCTGAGCGGCCTTGCCTGTAGGTGCAACTAATGCTATTTTTTTATCTTGATTATTATCTTTTGAGCTTGAGTTTAACATCACCAACGCGGCTAATAATTTTGTAACCGTATAGGTTTTTCCTGTACCGGGTCCACCAGCAATAATACTGAAATTTTTATTCATGGCATTGGCTACCGCCACTTTTTGCCAATCTATTTCATCATTTTCCTGCTTAGTGTTCTGAAGTGGAAATAACGCGTCTAAGCAACTTTTTATTTCAATCGCATCAAATACTTTAAGACTGGAGTCGTTTACCGATGAGTTTTTAGTTGAAATAAAATTCAGCAGTTCTTGTTCGAAATTAAAGTAACGACGTAAATATAATTTATTTTCATGAAAAACAATCGCTTGATTATCAATATTTCTAATAGATAATTGCTCACATAACTCAACCAAATGTGGTCGTTCTGTAAAAGTAAAACCATTATGGGTAATAATACCTTGTTTATCACAGCTGTAACCAAAGCGTGTATTCGCGATAATTGAAAGCGGTAAACAGCTATGTCCTGCCCTAAGGCTTTCACTCAGTGCGATAAGCAAATGAAAAACTTGTTGATTATCATTACTAACGTTATGTTTTTCGCTATCAACTAAGCTTTGCTGTATTTCTTTTGCAAAGAAGTAGTCGACCGCTTCAATATTAATAAGTTTTTGCTGAGCATGACTAAACTGCTTATATAACGAGATCATTTTATTGCGCTCCTAGAAACAACTGATCAAGTTCATCAAGTTCTTCGACATTAATTTTTCGGTAATAAACACCACAACCTTTATGCTGTTCGTCATCTGTCATACCGCGTAAATACAGATAATAAGCGCCACCAAAGTGGGTGTTAACATCATAATTTTCTAAGCTGTAACTTAAGTAACGATGTAAAGCTAAAGAATAAATAAGGTATTGTAAATCGTAGTGATTTTTTTCGATATTGTCTTTCATTGCCTGATGGCTATAGTCACTAAAATCATTACCCAAGTGACTCGATTTATAATCACAAATATAATATTTATTATCATGTTCAAAAATTAAATCAATAAAGCCGTGCATCATACCTTTCAGTTGATTGTATGCAGGTAAACGTACTTTTGATTGCTGAGTAGACTCACTATGCATGTTGCGATGTTTCGACAATATATGGGTTAATTTATCGGTACTGGCAGAGCACATAGGATAATAAAATTCGCTTTCACGCAACGTTTTCACTTTGTACAAATCAGCTAAACTAAAGGGCTGTTCATTGTCAGTAAGTAAAGTGCTATCAAGGAGTAAAGCATTATTTGTTAAGGGCGAATTAAGCGCTTGCTCTAACCAAAGCTGAAGATCCTCAAAACCATAACCTGCCGTTAATTCCCCATACTTTTGCAACGGCCAATGCATGGCTTGTAACCAATCGGGTTCATGAAAATCAGTATCCTCTAAAATATCATGTAATAAATTTCCGGTATGAGCGCCTTTTGCTAAATTAAAACGCAATAAGCTACTGGCTTGCACCGTATTTGACTGATGCTCCGTACCACCCAGTTTTTCGAAAGAGTTGTCACGGTCAGGTGAAGAAACACCACCATGTCGTAAATTTCGGCTTAAAGCAGTAAAAGAGCTCAACCACCAATCACGTTCTATCTTGCCGTTAAAATTCGTAACTTCACCTGATACTTGACTAACTTCGCTTAACTTTGCTTGTTCAGCAATGAGCTCACTTGCGTTTGCTTGTGAAGAAACAGTCACTAAGCTGATACTATTAGGTTCATCATTTACCAATTGAAGTAGGCTTTCTTCGATGTTTTGCTGGCTTTGCCATTTTAACGCTCTGCCAAGGGGAGAATGTTCAGCTTTATCAAAATCGGTAGTAAATATATAACAACGCCTTTCAGCTCTTGTGACTGCTACATATAAGAGACGAACCGCCTCAGCATAAGCTTCATTCGCCATAGACTCTTTTGCATGGTCAGAACCATCTAGACTTAATTTTAATTGTTGGTTTTCATCATGGTATTCAATAAAGGTTACCGAACTTGCGCCAAACTTAAGCGGGTCTTTATGGCGCGTCGCAAAAGGAATAAAAACCACCGGGTACTCCATACCCTTCGAGCCGTGTTGGGTAATAATGCGGATTAAATTATCGTCGCTTTCTAAACGTAACTCGGCTTCTATTTCTGGATCGTCAACGCGACTTTGTTGTTCAAACCAATAGAGTAACTCTTGTGGTTGGCGATGACGTTGACTTGCCGTTTGAAGTATTTCAAACAAGTGTAATAAGTTCGTTAAAACACGATCTTGGTTTTCATCTGTTATACAAAAATGATCGTGCATTAATTTTAATGCCATCGAAATAAAACCTTTATACAACCACTCATTACGCAGTTGTTCAAAGTCAAATTTCAAGGCTTGCCAAGCAAATTCATCTTCTTGTAACTCATGATATTTTTCAGGATGATAATCAAGTAAATCACAGGCAATTGCTGCGCTGAAATATCGTTCATTCTCAACAAACAAAACTCCTTTAAGCAACTGTATTAATTGCTCAGTTTGCTCACTTTTCATCAAATTGGCGCGATTACTCATAAATACAGACGCTAAGTTTGCATTCTCTAATGCTTGCTTAATATCTCTAGCTTCAGCGCCATCACGCACAAGAATAGCGATATCTCTTGATGTTAATTTATCGTTATCCGCTGTGGCTGGAGTGGCAAGTAAAGTAATAATCTCATTAGCACACCAAGTTGACATCGTTGGTCGAAAACTTTGCGCAACTGATTTTTTGGCTTCTTCATCAACGAAATGAACAAATTGTAATGCATTGTCTGATGAAGAGGCTTTATATTTATCAAGCGCGGGGTGAGAGGCTTTTACGGGAATATAGGGAATTTCGTAGCCGAAAACATGGCTATTACCTTGAGCAACATCAGCATTATCATTTATTGCTTCGCCGTAAAATAAGCGATTATAGCCGGTGATCATCGAAGGGGTTGAACGCCAATTCGTGTCCATTAACCATTGTTGATCACAATCTTTTCGGGCAGACAAATAAGCAAAAACATCTCCACCACGAAAACCATAAATCGCCTGTTTAGGATCACCAATCATATACAAAGCCGCTTTACTTTGATGATAGTAAATAGATTCTAATATCGAAAACTGTAATGGATCGGTATCTTGAAACTCATCAACTAAGGCAACGGGATATTGCTCGAACAGCGTTTCTGCCAATGTTTTAGCGTTTATGTTGTTTGCTTTTAAACAATTCGCGAGTGTTGAAATAAGATCATCAAAACTTAATATATTCGCATTGTTCTTTTGTTCGTTAATACTTTCGCGTATCTGATAAATACCTTTGCGCACAATAACCAACGCTTTGGCTTTTTCAATTTTTTTAGCCAGCGTCTTTAATTCTGCTTTAACCTCTTTTACTGGCTCAAGTACCGCTAACAGTTCAACTTTGCCCGCAGAGCGACCGTAACGTTTCCCGTCAATAAAAGCGTCGGGCATCTTTTCATTACCCACACTGATGTCTTCAACGAGTCGATGTAACCATACAATTAAGGCATCAAGTTCTTGCTGGCGTTGTTCTCTTTCAACACCCTTTTTAACATCTATTAAATACTGAGTAAGAAGCGGGATGTTGTTTTCAATATTATAAACGGCTTGTTTGGCTAATTTGGTAAATTGTTCTTCTATCTCATCAACGTTAACGACATCAAGTTCATTGTGTTTACTGATCGCTTTTGAGAATTGACTGAGAAAGCTTAATGGATTTTGCCAGAACTGTACGACTTGCTTAAACTGTTCAGGCGTGTCTTTTGCTAACACTCGATACCAATCTTGGCAGGCTTGCAGCAGTAAATCTTGGCAATTGGTTTCCATTTGCGCGTTAAAAGCAACACCACTGGCAAAAGCATGCTGACTTAACACGCGCTTACAAAAGCCATGGATCGTTAATATTGCAGCCTCATCTAAATATAACAGTGCTTGTCTTAAACGTATTTTTGCCGATTTTGCGTCAATGTGCTGACTGATCGCTGTAAAAAAATCATCTTTAACAATCAACGTATCCCAGTCACTTAACGCTTCTCGAATAAAACTGTCTATACGACCACGCAGTTCTTCTGTGGCATCTTTCGTGAACGTCATCACCAGAATTTGTTCAACAGGTAATTGTTTTTCGAGTAATAATCGTAAATATAAACGAGTGATATTAAAGGTTTTACCCGTCCCTGCACTCGCTTCAATTAAGTGTTTACCTTCAAGAGGAATTTCATGAGCAATTAGATTATTCATCTTCATTTTATTTGCTCCTGAGCTTGCCACATGGGTTGGTAAATTTCGGTTAATGTTACTTGATGTTCCGAAAATTCAGGACATTGTTGCCAGAAATAGTGCATGTAAGGGTCTTGTCCTAACGGTTTTACAACACTGAGCATACTGCCACTGTCTGACCATAGTTTTTCAAAATGACTTTGTTCAAACTTTTTCGCTTTTAAGAATTTCTCTGCCAATTCGGTATTCAGCAACAAAGCTTGTTGCTGCCCTTTTAAGTACGTTTCAAGTATAAAACGTAAATGTTCCTCTGCATTTTGTATTTTGCTAAACCGGTATTGTGTAGGCTTTTGATTTTTTGTATCAAAGTAAAAACCTTTGGTACTATTCACTTGTGAAAGCATGTTGTTTTCAGGTGTCGAATGCGTCGTATTTATACTTAAAGCTCTTTCCTGCCAACACTGCAGAATCACTTGATGTAAATAAAGCCCAAACAAGTCTTTACCTTTTGCAGAAGAGCTTCGATAAAACATCAAATTCGATGCTTGAACAGGAAAGTTAATGCTAAGTGTGAAGTGACTGTTATTTGAAAGTACAACATCAAGCTCTGCATTAATGAAGGTTAAAGGTAAATTGCCTTCGGTTAATTGACTTTCTGTTTGAATGAATTCACTAAAATTTTCGCTGTCATCACGCCATCGTTCTAAACTGTCACTTGTACTAGGTAAGTCAGGAAAAACGCCACTAACACGCGCGGCACAAACTGCGGTGCTTATTTCTTGTTCTGAGCTACTACTATCAAGATAAAGTGCTAAAAGCTGTTGACGTAATAAATAACTCTGTAAGAAATTTTCACTGAAAGGTTCGGTATCATCCAGTTGCGTTTCTCTGTTCTCAAAATAAAGCTGTAAATGCTTTTGAGCAAAGACTTTTGCTGGATGCTGAAAAAATCGGATGAGTTCATTTATATCAACAGTTATTGTTTCGTCATCAGACGTTTTATCAATCGGTAATATTAAGGGTTCTGTTTGCTCTGATTTTTTAGCTGCCTTAAGTTTCAACCAATTAGGATCAAAACTTTTCTGTTTACCCAAATAGTTTTGCTCGCTAAATGCTTGCATGGGTAATTGATTAATATCTGAAGAACGAACATCATTATCGTTATCTTCATTGGTAACATCACTGTTATGTAACTGCCAACCATAACCGGCTTCAAGATATTCCATCAATTCTTTAAGCACTATCGACGGCTGCTTCTCATTATTGTTACGAATATTACGGCCTTGATAGCTTAAATATAACGATTGTCGAGCGGATATTATTGCCTCTAAAAATAAGTATCTGTCGTCACCTCTTCGTGATCTATCACCGAGTTCGCTTTTGCTACTGGCCATAAGGTCAAAACCGAGCGGTTGCCGCTGCCTTGGAAACTCACCATCGTTCAAGCCTAAAATAGCAATGACTTTAAAAGGAATACTACGCATCGGTAACATAGAGCAAAAGGTAATTTGCCCTACCATAAATTGTCGACCAGGGTCTGGCTGACTAAAGTGATTGGTCAGGAAATCACGCACAACACTCAAACTTATGTTCTGCTGATAGTCGGCATGTTGGCAATATTCGGCTAATGAACCAATAGCATGATCGATAACGGTAAAAGCCGTTTCATCGTTCACTTCAAACAATGCATTTAACATGGTTAATAAAAACTGTTGCCACTGAGTTGCTGATTTCTCTTGCCCTAAGTTCGTTGAAAAATGCTGTAGTTGCTCAATAATTAGCATTAATTTACCTAATAGGATGGCATCGTTGCCTTCAACGTTAGGTAAATAAAGTTGTTCATCCACATACATTGGGTTATCAGAAAAAGCAAAACCTCGCATTAATCGTGACAAACCTTGCTGCCAAGTGAAAGCGTTATTAACTTCTGTGCTGTTTAACACTTGTTGCTTATGTTGTTGATTACCGCCCCAATGAACGCAAGCTTGTTCGAGCCAAGCTGAAATTTTGTCAAGTTCTTCAAGACTTATTGAGAACTTATTTTGCATGGCAGGCAAACGTAACATGCCAATAATTTGAGAAACGTGAAAGCGACTATCCGGCAAACTCAATAATTGTGTAAAAGCAGCAACGACAGGTTCGGAGTCTTTACTGACTCTGTCGGCAATTGAACAAGGTAATGGTGGTATTTTGTCTGCCAAGTCTTGCCAACCTCGCGCAAATACAGCACTTACATACGGCGCATATTGTTCAACTTGCGGGCACATGACCAAAACGTCTTTAGGTGTTAAAGTTTTATCGTCATTAAATTGGTGTAGAAGCCAGTCATGCAAACCTTGAACTTCACGCAATGCACTGTGAGCGCTCGTAAAGACAATAGAGTTGTCTTGCTGATTTTTTGCTGTATCTCTTTGATCAGTTAAGGTTAGAATGTCTTGTTGAACTTGATGCAAAACCGATAAACTTGTCGATTCATCACTTTGCTCGACTGCATCAAAAACTTCTATATTTACCGTTGAATAATCATTCAGCAAGGCCATGAATTCACGCCCCTGCTGACCTAAGTTAGCAAGCAGTGGATTACCAACATTCACGGTAATATCGTCATGACCTTCAACCCATTTATCTAATAAATGATTTACTTGTAAACTAATTGCTTTCTTTTCTGATTGAATATCACCCCAATAATCGAAACAAGGGTTAAGATGGAAGAAGTGTACATCAACATGATCACTTATCGCTTCAATAAACGACAACCACATGGGCGCCATTGCATTAATACCAAAAAAGGATAATCGTGGTGGTAATAAATGTTTTTTATCAGCAATATTTTCAATGGCTTTATTGATTAATTCTATTGGGTTGTAGCTTTGTTCTTGAGTCAATAGTTGCCATAATTTTGCTTGCCATTTTTCATCTTCCACTGCTTGTTTTTTATCCGAAAAACTCTTGCTCGCTTTTCCTTGATGCCAGTCATTGATCCATTGTGGTCTAAATATTAAATATTGTTCATATAAATCGGCTAATTGACACGCCAGTTGATAACGCTTTAATGTTTGCTTTTCAGTAAACATTGTTGAATAAGGCTGTTCATTATCCACCACAGACTCATTAATCTTATCTGCTAATTCTTCTTCGCTTTTATTAGAAAACGAACCTAGCCAGTATTGTGTTGCACTGGAAAAATCTGCATCTAAAATAACGATTTCACTGCTAAGTAAATCATCTATTCGCCATGAAAGCACTTCTCGAGAAAACGGTGATTGCTCTGGCACATTATCTTCGCTCGCCATACTCCTAACAAGTTTCCATAAAAACTGCGACGGCAAGGCGTAACTGATATTCATGCTTATACCGCGTTGCTGTGCTAACGACATGTTAAGCCAATGCTGCATACCTGCATTTTGTACAACAATCATTTCTTGACTAAATATAGGGAGTGGGGAAACCTGTTGAATTTTGTCGAGAAGCGCTAATAAACTTTCCATTTTGTTAGCGGGGTAAAGATAAAACAATACGAACACCTTAAATACAATATTTCCTGCCTAAATTTAAGCATAACAATACTGATAAAGCTATCGAAATAACTTAAGTTGTTTTACGGGAAAAACCTTAATTTTATTGAATAAAATATAAATCCCTCTAAATATATAAACGAAGAAAAATAACTCAATATATTTCACCTTTAATAGAACAAAAAACAAGTAGGTGTCAAATAATAAAGAGGAAGTCAATAACTGAGTCATAGCCATTTTACAACTCTATCATTTGTAAAAAATTGATCCTTATTTCAACATTATTGACCTTAATCAACGAAGACTGACCCCTGTTGTGACATGCTCATTTTATCGAACGATTTTTGACAGTTTTACCTAAAAAAATAGGATAACGGTTAAAGATTAAAAATTTAAATATACAGCATATTGGGCATAAAAAATGGACATAGATTTTGACGAGTTCACTTATTTGAAAAACCCTGATTATTTTATGATGAAAGCTGATTATATTCAGTTTTTAATGACACTTACTGGGCCAACCGTGATTGATGTTACCGGTTCTGATGAAGGTAAATGTCGCGTTTTTACCACGTTATTACATGGTGATGAACCTTCAGGATTGATCGCTATGCACCGATGGTTAACGGGTAATAATAAATTACCGATTCCGATCACCAATGTACGTTTTATTATTTGCTCTGTGGAAGCTGCTAATATTTCGCCACTTTTTAGTCGCCGTTATCTCGATAGCGGTAAAGATATTAATCGCTGTTTTTCAGATGATAATACGGGTGATTGCGGTTTATTCAGGCGTGCTTTACTCATAGAAAAAGCAATAAAAGAGGTTAAACCTGAAATATTAGTAGATTTACATAACTGTGCGGGATCTGGACCTGCATTTGCTTTAGCCTCTATTATCACACCAGAAGTATTATCAATGACCTCCTATTTTTGCCAAACAATTATTTTATCAGGCTTACAATTAGGATCGTTAATGGAACGAAAATTTGATTGTCCCATGATAACCGTTAAATGTGGTGGCAGTAACGATGAACAATCACATCATATTGCTTATCAAGGTTTGAAACAATTAACCTTAAATACGCAAGCTAAATATTTTCACCAAAATAGAGCTGTAGACATTATTTATAAACCCTTGCGTTTAACCCTAAAACCTCACACAAGTTTATCTTATGGGGACCACAATGAAGGTTTTATGGGTGTTTGTATCAAATCTAATATTGAACAGCTTAACTATGGTGTATCTCGAAAAGATCAGATGATTGGTTGGGTGGATGAAAAAGGACTCAATATTTTTGAACTCGTTAATGAGCATGGAGACAATGTTATTAGTGATTATTTTAGCTGTCGTAAAAACATTTTAACATGTGAAGTTGATTTACGTATTTTTATGGCGACTGACAAAAAAAATATCGCCCTAAACGATTGTTTTTTTTATGTGGTAAAAGTTAGAGGTTGACCTAAATATTGGATAAAAATGAGTATAATTGATAGCGTTAATATATTAAATATGAACGCTCAATAAAATCCTCTTAAGCGTTCTTATTTAATTGACATATTAAAAAGTTACATTTACTTTTGATACTGCAGCTATATCAGTGATGGTTACATTACTTATACTGTTTCTTAACTTTTCCGCCGTTTTATAAGCTCCATTACTTTCTGCGAAACTAATCAAATTGACGTGGTCAACCAAATTCAGTCACACTAGTTAAGCAACCATTTCTAATTCTCTACCCACTGATTCAAAAACGTTAGGACTTTGATAATCCAGATACGAATGAAGTC
>JASDWX010000044.1:0-23180 GCA_041890515.1 Alteromonadaceae bacterium | reverse complement strand
CTTTCCTTGGCAATTTCAAATTAAAAATAGCCTCTTGACAGGAACCATTCAACAACCCCTCAGCCATCAGCTTAGCAACACGTTTTGGTTTTTCAATCATGTCACATACTAACCAGTGAACATTTTGCTTCATCGGTACATATTTAAAACCATCCATCATGCGATGTTTGACTTGTCCTGTATCCATTAATGACTCCGCCATAGGACCATTATCAATCGCTGTAACCATCATACCGCGACGCACAAGTTGATATGTCCAGCCACCGGGAGCAGCGCCTAAATCAACAGCTTTAAGACCCGATGTTAAGCGCTCATCCCATTCATCTCGAGGAACAAAATGCAAGAAGGCTTCATCTAACTTTAATGTTGAACGACTCGGTGAAGCATTTGGAAACTTCAACCTTGGGATCCCCATGGTATAAACAGAGCTATTATCCGCTAAAGAAAAACCAAAGATAGCTTCTTTACCACTTAAAAATAAACCATGCAGTATTGCACCATCGTTATCACCTTTTTCCATAAGAATTTTTTCTTTACGTAAGGCTTGGCGTAATGGAACAGACAATTTACGACAAAACTTTGATAGTGCTTTACCGTCATTGGTATCAAGCATTTCCATCCGTAAATCAGCATATTGCCATTCAGAACCGAGTTCTTCCGTGATCGCTTCAACACGATTATAATCAGGTAATTCAATTTTATCTGTTAATGTAACAAACCATTCGCGTGCAAATATTAAGCGGCGAAGTGGAATTTTTTGCATTAAAATCTCACCGTCTTTCGGATCATTTAAATGAAAATATACCAAACCTTCGTTTTTAGTCAGCTGTAAGTAGCCGAAAATTTCATTCCACGAGGCTTTTTCTTGAATTTCTGCGCCACACTCTTTTTCAAAGCCCGGACGACAATATAATATAATAGAGGTCATAACTATTTTACCTACAAACGATCTTGAACTGCACTTGAATTCTTTGCAGTTCTATTAATTCCCGCCCAGCTGATACACAACCAACCCAACGCAAATGACATGCCACCAAAAGGAACAATTTTCCCTATCGCAGTATAATCAAAAAATGTTTTTATATACAAAACACCACTAAAAAATAAAATCCCGGCTACAAAAAAAGTCGCTGATAAATATAAAAGATTAATAACCTTAGCAGCATTATGCTTACCCATTAGCGTTTGTAACCAAACTGCTACAGCAAATAGTGCTAAAGTATGAAAAAATTGATATTGCAATGCATTAGCAAGGCGTGATTGTACTTCATTTGACAAGTTTACCCCAGCATGAGCAAACCAAGCGCCGAATAATACAGAAAAACAGCCACTGATACCAATAAATATCAAGATCCCGGTTAAGTAAGTCGTATAAAAGTTATTTTTGTTATTGTTCACGTTAGATATGCCCATCAATAAACCTCACCATTTCATTAACCGCCTCTTGTACATGCTCAATATGTGTAAAGCCTGATTTTACACGTGGCTTTAAATTATGGTCGCCATCAGCAAAAAAAATGCAATGACACTGTGCTGAAAATTCATAGCTAGAGATTTCTTCTTCATTACCAAAAGCATCACGCGTCCCCTGAAGAATTAACATAGGTTTTTGTGTATCTTGCAAAGGTGCTAATCTTAATTTCTCAGGTTTATTCTGAGGATGAAACGGATAACCTAAGCACATTACCCCTAATACGTTTAATGCTTTATCACGTGCTAATGTCGCGGCAACTCGTCCTCCCATAGATTTTCCGGCTAAGAAAATAGGTAAAGTTGTATCAAGTTCGTCAATAACAGTTTCAAAACATTTTAGGAGTTTAGGCATTCTATCTGGTGGTCGACGATTACCTTCTGCCAAGCGTATATCCATATAGGGGAAATTAAAACGCAACACATTTATATCTTGGTCGTTTAAGGCCATAGATACATTTTCCATAAATTCATGACTTTTATCAGCACCAGCACCATGAGCAAAAATAACGAATGCTTTAGGCTTTGCTATTGTGTTTTCAATCGTTGAAATAGGAAGCGCTACTTTATTATCATTAATCATCTAAATATTCTTTATCTTGAGCTACCGTTTCAAGCACCCATTCTCGAAACGCAGCGATCTTACCTAAATCGACTTGTCGCTCACGACATACAACATAATAAGCATTTTTACTTTCTAGTACCTCTTCAAACGGGCATATAAGTCTTCCTGCAGCTATATCAGGTTTAGCTAAAAACTTATGAGCTAAAGCAACGCCCTGCCCATGCAATGCCGCTTGTACCACCATCGCCGAATGGCTAAAGATTGGTCCGTGATTTACATTAGTTGCTTTAACACCTACTTGTTTAAACCATCGTTTCCAGTCACGGCGCGACGTATCGTGTAATAGAGTATGATTAACTAAGTCTTCTACAATATTGAGTGGTTTTTTCCCTTGTAAAAGTAATGGTGAACACACGGGCACAAGATATTCTTTTTGTAATTGTTCTGCATGGATATCGGCCCAATGACCACGTCCATAATATATAGCAACATCTACATCTTCGGTGAGAGAACTTTCAGGCTGATCTACTGCTTTTATTCGAACATCTATATCCGGATGCAAAGCGTTAAAAGCGTTTAGTCTTGGCACTAACCACTGAATGGCAAAGCTAGGCTGCAAACTAACGGTTATTGCACCTTTTGCTCCACGTGCAAGCAAACGTTCAGTTGCATCACTGATTTTATTAAAAACCTCTTTAATATCAAGGTAGTAGGCCTGACCTTCTTCTGAAAGCAACAATGCTCGATTTTTACGCATAAATAATTTCATGCCTAAAAACTCTTCAAGAGATTTAATTTGATGACTGATTGCAGCTTGAGTGACGAATAATTCTTCAGCCGCACGTGTAAAACTCAATTGTCTTGCAGATGCCTCAAATGCTTTAAGCGCGTTTAATGGTGGGAGTCTATTAGCCAAAATCTACCTTTGAACATTACTTTTTTTATAACATCAGTCGAAAGAACTGCATAATTAACCAACAACAACTAATAATTATTTATCATTAGTTTTTCTAATGAAAAACATTATAAATTGTCATTTTTAAAATTACCAGTGATAACGTAAAATTCGTTTCATAGATGAAGGACTTCATCTTTATCCCAAAAAATTGGGCTAGCTATTGAATGTGATTTCCAACCCATATTCAAGAATTAAGTAAGAAAAGGTCCCAAAACATCTATATGGATATAACGTTTTAATTTAAGGGTGACCCTATGAAATTTTTTAATATAATCACAGTATTAACATTCTCTACATTAATGGTATCACAAGCTCAAGCTATTGAATTAGTAAAAGTAGAGCCTGTTGTTAAGTTTACAATAACTAAAGCTGCTCAAAAGAATGTGTCTGAATCTATAAAGCTTACAACAAGCAACACAATATCTGCTAAATTTGTTCTTGATGCTCACGTGGCGCAATTGAACAATCTAAAGCAGAAGAATAGACAATACATCACAAAAGCACTATTGGTTGCTGAATAAGGTATTTTTAGCTTATTTAAATTTACGCTCATTTAAACTTTAATAGTAGTTTCTCTAGAGCTTCTAGTAAAGTATGCAATTGAAAGCACTTGCTATAAAAGAATATATAGTGAAATAAAAAAAGGATGCTCATAGCATCCTTTTTTAGATCTTGGTCATATAATATAACTAACACATTAATTCAGTGTTAATGATCAAATAGTATGCGCTAACTTGGAAATATACGATTGTTTTGCCAAATTTTACTGAAAATGGTATCTACTGACAAAGATGCAGCTTTTGAGAACTTTTCAGCCAACGTTTTTTTAGTCACATATTTTAACGCAATAATTTTGTGAGACTTACTTCGCGACTGTAAAAAGTCGTCGCTTGTTTGAATTTCATCAACTAAACCCAAATCCTTCGCCGTACTGCCAAACCAATGTTCACCTGTTGCCACTTTATCAATATCTAAGCTTGGGCGACGTTCGCGAACAAAATCTTTGAAAAGCACGTGAGTTTCTTCTAACTCTTCAGTAAACTTTTCACGACCTTTATCGGTGTTTTCACCAAACATGGTAACCGTACGTTTAAACTCACCTGCTGTGAATTGCTCGTAATCAATATCATTTTTCTTTAATAACTTGTGAAAATTAGGTACCTGAGCAATAACACCAATAGAACCTAAAATAGCAAACGGTGCTGAGATTATATTATTAGCAACACATGCCATCATATAGCCACCACTTGCCGCCACTTTATCTACCGAAGCCGTCAATGGGATTTTATGCTGACGAAGTCTATCTAATTGCGAAGCTGCTAAACCATAGCCGTGCACCATACCGCCGCCACTTTCTAAACGAAGAAAAACTTCATCTTCTGACGTAGCTACTGTAAGGATTGCCGAGACTTCTTCGCGCAAAGCGCTTACTTCTCTTGCGTCAATACTGCCATTAAAATCAACGACAAAAATTTTGGGTTCTGTTTTTTTCGTTGTATCATCATTTTCGCCTGCTAACTTTGCGGCTTTCTTATCAGCTTTGGCTTTTTCTTTTGCTTCTTTCTTGTCTTTTTTCTCTTTTTCTTTTAATTCATCTTTTGATAATAAGTAATGTGTAATATCTTCTTCGACATCACTAAACTCTTCAGATAAGTCGTTAAGTTCCAACTCACCTTTCTTACCAATAGGTTTCATTGCTGAAGAAGCAATTACAGCTACAATAGCAACGATAGCAATGACTAGTGTGATAGCTTTAGCTAAAAACAACCCGTACTCATACAAAAATTCCAATACATTCTCCTGTTATTAACTTCTGTTATATAATTAATTTACTGATTTGAAGTTAACATTTATATTTATCTATTAGGGATATGGGGCATATTACAAATAAATAAAGTTAATATGTTAAAAAGGAAGGAAATAAGCAATAAAAAAGCCCTCCAAAGAGGGCTTTAACATTTAAGATAAACGTAAATTTATTTTACAACTTCAGCATCTGTTACTTGAATCAACTGACCCATAGAAGCGAAGAATATTGCTACCTGTGTTTGCATCTCTTGAGTTGCTCTAGCACTTAACGCTGCATCAGGTGAAGCTGCATTAGAACGAGGATCAAGAATTGAACTATGGTGTCCATGAACAAACCGCACCGCACCAGATCCTTGAGTCGTTTCACTAATTGCTGGCAAGCCTAGTAGAGCAATGGCAGGTTCTGTGCCGCCCATTGGAGTAAATGGTGCAGTATTAGTCACTGTTTGGTCTGAAAGGTTGTCAGCGCCATCACCTACAACTTCAATGAAATGAGTAGGTGTCTGTGTTGCTGCTAACGCTTGTACATATGCGATAGGGTCACCAGAGTCTGTCACCGTTTGTGCTGCAAACGTAAATTGCGCAAAACCGGCATCTAATGTCGCTTTTTGCTCTACAGTTAATGCATCGTAAAAGGCAAAGTAGAAGCCACTCAATTGAGCTTGGGTATAATCAGCAGGTAAATTTGCTTCAACTGCCGCAGCAAAATCAGGCGATAACTGTAAGGTTAAATTAGATTTAGCTAAGCCTTCAAATGCTGGTGAATCTATACCGAAGTTGGCTAACATTAAGCCTGGCATCGCCAAAGAAGTACTAGCAATTTTAAATAAACCATCGATTTGTTCATTCAGCGCTGTATTAGCTAAACCAACCGCATTCATACCATATATGCCACCTAATGAATGACCTAATAGATGTACTTTACTGCTATCAATTTTAATTGGATTACCGCTAGCATCAACACCACCTAAAAAGTTCATCCCTAAACGCAGACCTAATAAATCAGCGGTACTTTGACGCGTATTATCACGCATACTTAGCATGCTGCCTAAGTTAACATAATGTAAAGTCGATACTGTACTCGTATTAATTTCATCAATGCCATCACCATTTAAATCAAAACCACGACTACCATGTAAAGGCTGATCAATAGCAATGGTTGCTATACCGAAGGTAGACAGTATGCCCGTTATTGGTAGCATCTGTTCTTTTGTTGAAGTAATACCATGGACCAAAATCGCTACAGGCCAACCATTTTCAGGCTCTTCTAGCGCAGGTAACCCCATGCTTGCTCTTACAGGATTAGCCCAGGCTAAATCAGGTGTTGTCATTTGTACATCAATCGGCATCATTGCACTTGCAACAGGAATTGGATTAAATTTAGTTAAATTGCGTTCTGTATCAATTGCTACAACCGAGCTTAAATCACGTAAGCCAAAATTCATACAGAAGCCATCATTTTCATCTAATGGTCCTGCAGGAATAGCAGCAGGATTTGCAGCAGCTAAACCGGCAAGTGTAGCGCCAGAATCACAACGAGCACGCCACCAATCATTAACGGGTGCTAATGGATTTTCTGCAGAGGGTACACCAGAGTAGTATGGGAGTGTAATTGAACCACGTATATAATTTGCAGCTGAATATAGAGGGACTAAGCTTTCAGGAATCAAACCTGTCAAGACTGTTGCAACAGACATACCAGTGTCAGCTACGCCAATTGCAGGAATTCCTTCCATTGCATTAGCAACCATTTGCGGGACACCAGCAGCCATTAATGACTTAACAGTGCTTAATACACGAGTGGTTGATTGTGTCGTCATAGCAGCACTATAAATAATAGTATCGCTGTCAACACCTGCAGCTACTACAGCAGCTTCATAACTGTTAATTGCCGCTTGTAATCCTAATTGTGACGCATTACCTAATGGTAAAGTACTAATATCTTGGCGTGCTAATTCATAAGTCGTAGATCCAGCTACAGCTTTACCATTGCTATCACGAAGATTATTCGTCATGACCATAACATAGGTCGTTTCTGCTTTAAGAGGTTGAATTGGAATAAATAAAACATTGTCGCCAGACTTTTGGGTGACAAAGTCTTGCATATGCACAAGTTCACCAACCACTTTACAAGCGAGGCCACGTGTTACGGCAGTACAGTCACTGTCATTAACATCACCACCCATCACTGTTTCAAAAACGCGAACAGACGCAGATTCAGAAGCACTAGCTGCATCTAAAGAAGTACCGGCTGGAAATTCAATAGCAAGCGGGAAAGGTTGAGAAATTGACCAACCATCAAGAGCACTAATAGCCACGAAAGGGTCTGAACCGTCCGTTGGATCAGCAACAGGAATTTCTAACGTACCATCTTGGGTACCAGAAAAAATTAAATCATTTGGAATAGAAAGTCCGGCAGCGCCAGCACTTGGATCAAATTTAACACGAGCACTTGCTGTTACCGCGCTACTATTTTCAACTACTTCACTTTGAACATCTTTAATTGATTCATCATCACATGCTGTTAGTCCAAGAATACTGGTAATAGCGATACTTAATACGAGCTTTTTCATTTTATCTCCCCACAGACGAGCTTTATATTGTTTAGCTTTTTATGCTTTTATTTTTTATTTGATATGATCTCATGATTTCTGATCACAAAACCAACTTGTTCGACCAGTTAAACTTACCGCAAGAATTGCCTGAGTGCTAGCGGTTTTTTGTTTTATTATAACTTTTACTATTAATTTATATAAAAAATTCAAATATTACTCGTCAGTCAATAGTTCTAAGTAGTAGAATTGTTGGCAATATTTTCCTGAAATAATGTGTATTCAACTATGTTTAATTACCAAGTAACCGCAAACTCTTTAGCCGATAAAATAATTTTAGTCACTGGGGCTGGAGATGGTATTGGCCGCCAAGCAGCATTAACTTATGCTGAGCTAGGTGCTACTGTTATTTTACTTGGAAAAACAACTTCAAAATTAGAGTCGGTTTACGACGAAATTATTGCTCTAGGCTATGCTGAACCCGCCATAATCCCTCTAGATTTAAAGGGGGCAACTAAACAAAATTATATTGATATGACATCAACTATTGTGAGTCAATTTGGCAAACTTGATGGCGCATTGCTTAATGCATCAATGCTAGGTGAACTAACGCCTTTTACTCAGATACATGAACAAATCTGGCAAGATGTCATGAATGTTAACGTTACCGCCCAACATTTAATGTCACAAGCCTTAATTCCGGCGCTACTCCTGAGTGATAATGCTTCATTAGTCTTTACAACTTCTGGTGTCGGCAACAAAGGAAAAGCTTACTGGGGAGCTTACAGTGTATCTAAATTCGCTACTGAAGGATTAATGCAAGTCATTGCTGATGAATACGAAAATACAAGCTTACGTGTTAATGCAATAAACCCTGGAGCTACGCATACTAATATGCGTAATTCGGCATATCCTGCAGAAAATAAAGATGAGATTTCACAGCCTAGAGATATCATGCCTGCCTATGTTTATTTAATGACCCAAGATAGTTCATCTATTAACGGCCAACGTGTTAACGCACAAGCTGTAAAATAAGACATCGTCACTCTTTGCCATCGATGGCACCGTGACATTGCCTATATGGATGTAGCTACTTATGATTTGTCTGGAACATAAATCCTGACTGTTCATCCTGAACATAAACGCTGCAAGTGATAAACTTGCAGCGTTGGGATTTGTTAAAAAATCAAAAGATTATCGTAACTCTCTTCTTAAAATTTTACCTACGTTAGTTTTTGGCAGTTCATCACGAAACTCAACATTCTTAGGTACTTTATAGCTCGTTAAGTTCTCTCTGCAATGCATGATGAGGTCTTTATCTGTTAATGACTTATCTTTAAGCACAACAAATATTTTTACCGCTTCCCCCGTTGATTCATGATTAACACCAATGGCCGCAGCTTCTAATACACCATCGTGCATCATGACAACTTCTTCAATTTCATTAGGAAAAACGTTAAAGCCTGAAACGATGATCATATCTTTTTTACGATCTACGATTTTGAAAAAACCATTTTCATCCATACATGCTATATCACCAGTTGCCAACCAGCCATCTTTCAAAATATCATCAGTATCTTCTTCACGTTGATAATATCCTTTCATGACTTGTGGTCCTTTAACCCACATCTCACCTGACTCACCTATTTCCGCATCACTGCCATCATCTTTAATAATACGAATATCAGTTGAAGATGCCGGTAAACCAATATTACCACTGTAACTTTTTTGATTATAAGGGCATAAGGTCACCAAAGGAGCACACTCAGTTAATCCATAACCTTCTAGTAAGCGCGTACCTGTTACTTTTTCCCATTCTTCACCTACAGATCGTTGTACCGCCATGCCACCACCAAGTGACATCTTTAATGTACTAAAATCTAATTCGTTAAATGATGGTGTATTCAGTAAACCATTAAATAACGTGTTCACACCAGTAATTGCAGTGAATTTATACTTTGCTAGTTCTTTAACAAAGCCAGGCATATCTCGGGGATTAGTAATGAGTAAATTGGTGCCACCAAGGGTCAAAAATGTTAAGCAATTCGCCGTTAATGCGAAAATATGATAGAGCGGTAAAGCTGTGACAACGATTTCTTTCCCATCTTCCATTAGAGGGCTTATAGCGGCTTTCGCCTGTAATAAATTAGCAATCATATTACGGTGTGTCAGCATTGCCCCTTTAGAAACACCTGTTGTTCCTCCGGTATATTGCAAGAATGCAAGGTCATCCCCACTAAGGTCAACTGGAGTAAAAGGTAAGGTCATTCCTTTAGAGATCACTTTGTTAAAACGAACGGTATTCGCTAGATGAAAAGCAGGAACCATCTTTTTAACATATTTAACAACACAATTAACAACCGCTCCTTTAACAGTGCCAAGTCTGTCACCCAAAGAGGTAATAATAACGTGTTTTACAGGCGTCTTATCAATAACCTTTTCTAAGGTGTTAGCAAAATTTTCAATGATCAATATTGCTTTTGTATCTGAATCTTTTAATTGATGCTCTAGCTCTCGGGCTGTATAAAGAGGGTTAACATTAACAACCGTTAAACCAGCCAACAACGCACCAAATAAGGCAATTGGATATTGCAAACAATTAGGTACCATAATGGCAAACTTATCACCTTTAACTAGACCTAAGTCGTTTTGTAAATAAGCGGCAAAAGCTTTAGCTTGAATATCTAAATCTCGATAATTTATCTCGGCTCCCATATTGATAAAAGAAGTACGCTCAGCATAAATCTCTACATACTTATTAAACATCTCAGATAATGAGGAGTACTTGTCTGGATCAATTTCAAATGGGACCCCCGGTGGGTAACTCTTTTCAAGCCAAATTTTTTGCGTTTGTTGCACTTTACGACTCCTCTACTAAATAGCTTAACTTTAGACGGTTATTGGTTTTATTCGATTAATATTTTTATATTTTTTGTATTATTTTATAATCGATAACGTCATTTTTATTCCATCTTAATTATTTCAATTAATTTAAACAGATGTTTGAATTTTCTTTTTACGTGATTACTGGTCGGATGTCTATAATTTTCACAAGGGTTTACTATTTTCTTTTTATAAATTCGTCATATTAGAAAAAATCAGCCAATAAACTCTAATATTTGTCTACTCGTCTCTTTAGGGGCTTCCATATGGAAATGATGACCACCTATAACTTTATGAGAAGTAAAATAGTGAAACAAAGGAGCAAACTCTTTCAAACCACTTTGTACAAATGACAAACCTTTATCACCATAAATTAATTGCACAGGGGTTTTGATATCCTGAACAAATTGTTTAGCTTGCGCTAACGTTAATCTATATGGAGATGTATTTCTCAAACGACTGTCTGAGCGCCAAATAAATCCATTGTCTAGTTCAATAAGGCCACGGTCAACCAGTAACGTTGCTTGTTCAAATTTCAAATCAGACACTTTAACTCTTGCATCAACTGCAGAGTCGATGCTTGGATGAAATCTTTTCTTTTTATAAGGTGATAATACTTGTTTATTATTCTTTAAACGACTGAGCATGCCCTTTCGTAAATGCTCTGTACTTTCTTCTGCTGCACTACTTATAAAACCAATGGAATCAAGTAACGTTAATGACTTTACTTTTTCAGGGAATGCCGCTGCAAACGCAGACGAAATCATTCCTCCCATTGAATGAGCAACAATATCAATATTTTCCCATTGCTTACTTTCCAATAATAATAACAAATCATAAACATAATCTATAAAGTGATAATGAGCATCAGCACTTCTGTGGGAGGACAAACCATGTCCGGCCCAATCTATAGCAATAACACGTTTACCTTTTAGATAAGGCATCATAGGTAAAAAACTCGCTGCGTTATCTAACCAGCCATGCAGACACAACACTAATTCATCATTTTTATCGCCAAAAGCTAAACCTGTGAGTGTGAGTTCACCTAAATTAAAGCTAACGTCTTCTGTTTCATACTTCACAAATAAAGCCTATTTTTTCTTTTTGGCTGATGATGAAGACTTGCGAATAATAACCTTTCGAGGGTGATTAGAATAATGAGGGTAACGCCAATAAGAAGGTGTGTACCAAAAAGGTGACTGGGTAATACGCACATCAATTTTTTGTATATCTTTCCATAAATGTATATAGGAAGCTTTTAATACAGGGTAATTATATTGGTGCTCACCAATTTTCCCCTCTTCTGAAGTGACCACACTTCCTAATGCGGTGATGCTTCGCCCTTCTTTATAAATGACAGGGTCAAGTAAACCAGAAAAATAAACACGAAAACGCCCTTGAGTTTCGTCACCTTGCTTTGGTCTGGCCGATGACTTCAATGGAAAGTGCACAACCTCCAACATACTGTTATTAGCATTGTTAGTAACTTTAGCAATAACACCACCCCATCGCGCTAAATTTCCCTGTTCACTATTAGTATTTTCACGTGCCGCTGAAAAATTTGACAGTACCGTATTTTCAGATACCTTTAATGCCTCAGGAACCGCTGCACAGCCAGTTATAAATATTGCACTTACCAATAATGGCAGTGATAAAATCAGATTAATTTTTTTCATTGTATCTACCTTTTTTAGACATATTTGCTAAGCAAACAATACCACCAACACCAATGCTAAACCATACAACCACCCATAAAAATTCAGGTATGCCAGTAAGTTGTGTTAAAGCAGCACCATCACCAAAATCCCTACCATCGACCAAGTACCAAGGACTTTTCACACTATTAAGTAAAATAAGTGCACCTGTTATTTGTAAACTTATCTGTAAGTAGCTTAATTTACTGTATTTAAACTTCAATAATACTAACGCTAATAAGACAGTGATAATAATGAGAGTTAAAATATCTCTTGCCCAAAAAACCAAGGTAGTTAACAGCAGTAAAGCAATAATTCCACTGAGTATTTGTGCGATTCGTTGATGCATAGAAGCAATAAAGTAAATACAAACACCCCAAAGTGCCGCGCCAGCATAGCCCATAAAACTAATCAAAAAACTCATACCTCCGAGAGTAGTACATCTGCCTCCGCCGTTAGGAAACAATTGAATTTGTACAATGCTACCACCAGTAATTAAAGCGGCTAGTCCATGACTGATTTCATGAAAGTATGTTTCAAGCCATTTAAAAGGAATGGAAACAATAGGGATCTGGCTAAGAATTAATGCAGCAAATAATATCAACCAAAAACGATATTTGTCCATAAAGGATAAAGAATAAGCAGTCATATTGTGTTTTTCATTATGTTGTAGGTGAAAGTTATAGGGGGTAATTTATAAATATTAAAAAGATGTAACACGTTAATTAGACGAGTAAATCTATACCGAATACTTGCTGAATATTTTCACGTTGTGTGATGCTGTCTACCGATGAGTATGCGGCAATAGCTGTTTGGTTTTGTTTTGATGGGCTATCATAACTCGCTTTACTGCTGGTTTGATTATTACCTTGTTGTGAAAAAGAATTATTGCCTTGTGAAGGTATTTGCAGTGAATTTGAGGATATTTGTGCTTGTTCACTACTAAACAGTGTCTGTTCAACTAACGCAAGTGCTTTGGCGTCTACATCAAAACGCTCTACTTGACTCGATTGTTTATTTTGATTTTGTGCTTGTTGAGTACTTTGCTTATTACTTTGTTCGACTTGTTCAGTACTTTGCTGCACACGCAATCGATCACGTTGCTGAGCAACCTGATTTTGGCTATCAACCGATAAAGAACCGCTCGATTGTGGCGTGTACGAACTTGCGCTATTTACTTGCATACTTTAAATTTACCAAAGTTTTGTCAAATTACAAAACTTTTTGTGTTTTTACTGCTATTAAATTTTATTTTCCTGGTAGTTTTTTCCATGAAACCGTATCACGCACATAAACAGGCTGAGCATTTTCAGCACTGACCGCCATACCTTTTGAGAAAAAATATTGACCTATTTCTAAAAGTTCTTCCGCATTAGGAAAAAGTATTTCAGGCGTTCCCGCATTAATTTTTAATAACTCAAGTTCATTTTTATAAGCATCCCACCCAGTACCGACGCCATAGACTTGTTGATTTTCAGCTAGATGTTCACCTAAGTATTCAACTAATTTTGCTGGAGGTAATACAGTATCACTGAGTACAGCTTCCATAATACCATCATCATTTAACTGATAATATCCAGCATAAACTTCTGACATACGGGCATCAATGGTTGCAATAACCTCAACTTGCTGATGCATCGTATAAGCTCTTTGTGCCATAACTTGCAACGTTGACACGCCAACAACTTTTAAGTCTGCCGCAAAAGCCAATCCTTGAGCAACCCCGACACCGATGCGAACACCCGTAAAGCTTCCTGGCCCTTGACCAAAAATAAGTCCATCTAATTGTGCCAACTTTATATCTGCTTTTTTAAGTAAGCGGTCGATCATTGGTAGTAAAAGTAAGCTGTGCGATTGGGGCGCTAATTCAAACTCACTGATCGTTTGGTTATTAAACGTTAATGCTACTGAACACGCTTCTGTTGAAGCGTCTATTGCCAAAAAATTCAAATTATTCTCTCTAAAATTTATTATTATTACTTTTATCGTTATTCTTTATTTCGATAGTTCACTTAGAAATCGGCTTGCTTGCTCAATGTCTCTAGAACGCTTCATTGTCGGTAAACTTTTTAAAAACACTTCACCATAAGGACGATTTACTAATCTATCATCACATATTACCATGACACCTTGGTCGGTAACATCTCGAATTAAACGACCGACGCCCTGCTTCAATGCGATAACAGCTTGTGGTAGTTGGATCTCAGCAAAAGGATCGCCTCCACGGCGTCGAACATCTTCACAACGTGCCTGTAGCATAGGATCATCTGGTGAGGCGAAGGGTAATTTATCGATGATCACACATGTTAATTTATCACCTCGCACATCAACGCCCTCCCAAAAACTTGCTGTTGCGAGTAAAATTGCTTGTGGATTTTCAATAAAAGCATCTAATAAACGCCCTTTACTCATTCGACCTTGTACCAATAATGGAGATTCAATTTTTTCAGCTAATATATCCGCAACTTGGTTTAGCATGCGATAACTCGTGAAGAGTAAAAAACATGCACCATTGCTCGCTAAAATTAAAGGTATCGCTAATTCAGCTAATGCCAATGCTCGGCTATGATGTTGAGCATCAGGTAAATAACGTGGCACGATGAGTTGAGATTGTGACTGATAATCGAACGGACTATCCACTAATAACGTTGCAGCTTTAGTTTTCGCTAAATTTAAACCAAGTTGCTGAGAGAAATGGTCAAACCCTTCATTTACCGCCAAAGTCGCTGAGGTAAAAACCCAACCTGCTTCTGACTTTGCAATATAGTCACTGAATTTATCAGCAACACTTAAGGGTGTTAAGTGTAAAACAACATGTCGTCGAGTCGTTTCATACCAAAAACTCATCTCATCTATGTCAACATTCGCCATGATGTCGTATTTAGCGAGTATATCTACTGCACGTTCATAACAATTATCAATAGCTTCATTTCGAGAAATACAGATTTTGATCACTTGATAAAGAAAGTCTAAATCTATTTTAAGTGCTGAGAATGCTTTTTCGAATCTTGGTTGACGATATTTTTCTCGCCAATTTCCTCGTTCAGGATCATGAAAAAATAATAATCGAAATTCTTGTGTTGCTTTTTGGCATTTTTCGGCCGCTTTTACTAACTGTTTTACATCGGTTAATGTGGTCTTATATATTTGAATAACATCCGAACATAAATCAAGAATTTGTTTCGTTGAAAAGGCTTCACCAAAATATTCACTCGCAATATCAGGAATTTGGTGTGCTTCATCAAAAATCACCACGTCAGCCTTTGGAATAAGTTCGCCAAACCCTGTGTCTTTTAAAGCCATATCAGCAAAAAACAAATGATGATTTACCACAAGCACATCAGCGTCAATGGCTTTCTTACGGGCTTGAACCAAATAACAATCGTCAAAATTAGGGCAATCTTTTGCGAGACAATTATCGGTAGTACTCGTAACAAAAGGAAAAATCCCTGAATCTTCAGCTACATCAACTATTTCACCAATATCGCCACTACGGGTAGAATTTGACCATGTTCTAATTTTAACAAAATCAGTTAACATAGACGCATCCAACTGACCTCGCTCTTTTACATAAAGTTCAAGCCGGTATATGCATAAATAATTTGAGCGACCTTTCAATAAGGCAACTTGCACATTAGTTGCCATTGCATTACGAATTAAAGGAATATCTTTGTGGTAAAGTTGTTCTTGAAGGTTTTTAGTTCCCGTTGAAACAATCACTTTTTTTTCAGAAAGCAATGATGGGATCAAATAAGCAAACGTTTTTCCTGTACCAGTACCTGCCTCTACAATAAGACAACTTTTTTGTTCAATTGCATGACCTACATCTTTAGCCATATCAATTTGTGCCTGCCTAGGTGAATAACCAGTAAGGACTTTAGACAAAATACCTGAGGTGGAAAATGCTTGTTCGACTGGAGTCATGAAAAATACGGCAAATAAATATTGTCATCAGTATAAAGAATAAAGTGCAAGAGAGAAATACACATTCTGCGGATATAAATAATGTTGACTAGAAATGATTAAACAAAAATATCTAAATGATGAATATCTTCATCAGGTTCATCATACTTTTTTTTAGGATGAATTAATTCTTCTTTATGGATAATAACTGTTGCGGTGTCACCTTCGTAACCATCTGAAGCTTCATCGACGTAGAGCGAAGATTTTTCTTCATGTTTATTTTGATGTTGCTTATTTTGTTTTTTTTCTGAATCTTCTTTAGATAAATCAACATATTGTTCATGGTTTTCAAGATGATCGAGATCATCAGTCAATTCATTCATTGCTGGTTCTTTAGAAAGCGCTTTAACTCGAACACGTTCTGGTTTAATGGGTGTCTGCACAACGCGAGTTAATACGGTAGTAAAAATATCCATGTGTCATTTAACCTTTTATTAACCTATTAACTTAAGTATCGACCATAATCGATATTTCTTTATATCCTTATTCCATTATTTTATAAGAACTGTTTATTTATTACTTGCTCATTATAAAAATAATCAGTAATGTTAAGACCAATTAGAGAGTGATTTGGAACGAAATATAATTTTCGTCATATTATTCATAAAAATTAATGATGCAAGTAATGAAACTTATTCATTAAAACACAAAACAATGAGCATTATATGAATATTAACCCAAGCATACTACATCACCATCATCACCATATCGATTAGCTGCTCAGGTTTATTCGCTGAGGGGCAATGACCTTTCGGCGAGTGATATAACTCAAATTTAAACCCCCGAAAGAGTCTATCTCTCTCGGGGGTTTTTCGCATTTTATAGCCTTTGAAATTGTATATACAGCAATTTAGGGCCAACGTTTTATTAAAGGAAGTACAAACATGACAACACAAACTCGTTTACGCATCGCAATGCAAAAGTCTGGTCGTTTAAGTGACGACACCCAAGCTTTACTGAAGCGTTGTGGCTTGAAGCTCAATGTTACCGACCGACGTTTATTAGCGCATGTTGCAAATATGCCTATCGATATAATGCGTGTTCGTAGTTCCGATATACCAGGTCTCGTAATGGACGGTGTTTGTGACTTAGGTATTGTTGGTGACAACACCTTAGAAGAAGCCGCATTAGAACGCGAATTAATGGGCCAAAAATCTCAATACATCCGCACTTCACAACTTAACTTTGGTGGATGTCGTTTGTCAATTGCGATGCCTGAAGGCTTTGATTATCAAGGTGTAAAGAGTTTAGACGGTTTACGTTTTGCAACTACCTACCCTCAGTTATTAAATCGTTATGCGAGAGACAATGGTATTAATGTTGATTTTTGTTTATTGAAAGGTTCGGTTGAAGTCGCTCCTCGTGTTGGCTTGTCTGACGGTATTTGTGATTTAGTGTCAACTGGCGCCACCTTAGAAGCAAATGGCTTGATTGAAGTCGAAGAAATATTCAAGTCTAAAGCGTCACTCATTCAAACCGCTAACGCTTTATGTCCAGAAAAACAGACTATTCTAAATACACTCCTTCCACGCATTCAAGGTGTAATGAAAGCCAAAGAAAGTAAATACATTATGCTACATGCGCCAAAAGACAAAATAGCAGAAGTCAGTGCATTAATGCCCGGCAAAGAAACCCCAACAGTTTTACCTTTAGCGGGTCGTGATGATTTAGTTGCCGTGCATGTTGTTGCTACAGAAACCTTCTTTTGGGAGACGATGGAAGAATTAAATGCATTAGGCTGTAATTCTATTCTGGTTATGCCAATTGAAAAAATGATGGGTTAATACATGTCACCTTTCGCGACAAATAAAGTATCAAGGCTAGAAAGTAATGAAAAATAAAATGATCGATTGGCAAGCATTATCAAAAAGAGAGCAGCAATCAGCGCTTGCTCGACCGGCAATAAGTGAAAGCGGATTGCTTACGCAGCAAGTTGAAAATATATTAAACAATGTTAAGCGAAATGGTGACAAAGCACTTTATGAACTGACGGAAAAGTTTGATGGTGTAAAACTTACAACGCTCATTGTTACTGATGAACAAGTAGCTGCCGCTCGAAAAGCATTATCAGCCAAAAGGCTGAAGGCTATAGAAACAGCTTATGGCCAAATTAAGCGTTTCCACCAAGCTCAAATTTGTGAAGATATCACCGTAGAAACAACACCAGGGGTACGTTGTACATTAAAAACAGAAGCAATTGAAAGTGTTGGCTTATATATTCCAGCCGGTTCTGCCCCTTTGCCTTCTACGGTATTAATGCTGGGTGTACCTTCACAATTAGCACAATGTCCTCGTACTGTTTTAGTTTGCCCTCCCGATAAGAATGGCAAACTCGCTGATGAAATTCTTGTTGCGGCTAAATTATGCGAGATTGATGAAATTTATACTGTCGGTGGCGCACACGGTTGTGCCGCAATGGCTTTTGGCACTGAAACCATAAAGCCCGTTAACAAAATATTTGGCCCTGGCAATAAATATGTGACCGAAGCCAAGAAGCAACTTGCTCAAAAAGTGAATGGTTTTGCTATTGATATGCCTGCAGGTCCTTCTGAAGTTTTGGTCATTGCTGATGCTGCTGCAAATGCAAGTTTTGTTGCTGCGGATCTACTTTCTCAAGCAGAGCACGGTCCAGATAGCCAAGTTATTTTATTATCCGATAGCCCAGCATTAATTACCAACGTTCAAAATGAATTATTAAGCCAAGTGGCTAAACTCTCTCGTCAAAAAATAGCAGAGGAAGCACTAACCCAAAGCCGTTTGATTTTGGTTGAAAGTTTATCTAAAGCAGTTGAAGTATCGAATCTTTACGCCCCAGAACATTTAATCATCCAAACAGATAACGCTCAGGAATTATTAAAAAAGTTACGTAATGCCGGTTCTATATTTGTGGGTGAGTATACGCCAGAGTCTGCCGGTGATTATGCGAGTGGTACCAATCACGTTTTGCCTACGTACGGCTATTCAAAAGTAATCTCTAGTTTGTCGTTAGCAGATTTTTCGCGTCGATTTACCGTTCAAGAGATAACGAAGCAAGGCTTAACCAATATTTCTGAATGTATAATTGAATTGACTGACGCGGAAGGTTTAGACGGTCACAAGCGTGCTGTAACGATCAGGTTAGAGGAATAATCATGTCAACAATAGCGAACAAGCTTGCCCGCGAAGAACTTGTTGATATGGTGCCATATCAATCCGCAAGACGACTCTATGCCAGTGGAAGTGACACATCTTCTGTGCAAAATAAAATTTGGCTTAATGCCAATGAAGCACCTGGTGCTGGAAAATATAATATAAATAGCAGTAGTATAAATCGTTACCCAGATTTTCAACCTGATAATTTGATTAATGCTTACGGTGAATACTCAGGATTATCGCCAGAAAATATTCTCGCAACCCGTGGCGCTGATGAAGGTATAGAACTGATCATACGAACATTTTGTAAAGCCTATCAAGACAGTATTTTAATTTGTCCACCGACCTATGGTATGTACGCGATTAGCGCTGAAAACCACGGTGCAGATATTGTCCGAGTCCCCTTAATCAATAACCAACTTGATCTCGACAGTATGAAAACTCAAGTTGGCCAAGTGAAGGTTGTATTTTTATGTTCTCCAGGAAATCCTACAGGTAACCTATTAACAACAAAATCAATTAAAGCAGCACTCGAACTGTTTGGTGATACAGCAATAGTTGTAGTTGACGAAGCTTATATTGAATTTTCACCTGAGAATACTAAGGCAAACTGGATAAAAGACTATCCTCAGTTGGTGGTACTTAGAACATTATCAAAAGCATTTGCGCTTGCAGGTTTACGCTGTGGTTTTACCTTAGCTAACCCTGATATTATCACCATGCTTAGCAAGGTTATTGCACCTTACCCAATTTCAGCACCCGTAGCCGATATTGCGAGTGAAGCTATAGTAGGTAAAGGGCTTGAGCAAATGAATACCCGCGTTCAACAAACGGTAACTTTGCGTGCTCAATTATTTGATTGGCTTAACAACCAAAACTGGAGTGTTAACGTTTTTGAAAGTGATGCGAATTTCATTTTATTTCAAACAGCAGATACCAAGACTAAAAACTTTATTTTTGATTGCCTAAAGCAACAAGACATTCTTATTCGGGACCAATCAGCGCAACTACAATTAGCCAATTGTTTACGAATTAGTATCGGTAGCGAACGAGAATTGTCACTTTTAAAACAAACGATTATTAATGCCTTTTCACACGCAACATCAGAGACATAAAAATGCTTAATACAAAAAAAGAAAACATATTATTTATCGACAGAGATGGCACTTTAATAGAAGAGCCTGTTTCTGATAAGCAAGTAGACACTCTTGAGAAACTGGTTTTTGAACCTAATGTTATTCCTGTTTTGCTTGCACTGCAGAAAAAGGGTTTCCGATTAGTCATGGTATCAAACCAAGATGGTTTGGGTACGATGAGTTACCCGCAAGCAGACTTTGATTTACCCCATAACAAAATGATGGATGTATTTAGCTCACAGGGCGTTATTTTTGACGATGTTCTACTTTGTCCTCATTTTGATGAAGACAATTGTAGTTGTCGTAAACCTAAGCTAGGTTTAGTAAGTGATTACTTACAACAAGGCAAAGTAAATTTTGAAAACTCCTTTGTCATAGGTGATCGTGAAACTGATTTACAACTTGCTGCTAATATGGGTATCCAAAGTATAAAATATGATAAAGACAATTTGAATTGGTCAGCAATTTCTGAACAATTGTTGTCTCAGCAACGTGAAGCTAAAGTAGTTCGTACAACAAAAGAAACCAATATTAACGTTGCAATTAATCTAGATAGAGTCGGTACCGTAAAGATTGATACAGGTTTGGGTTTCTTTGATCACATGCTTGAGCAAATTGCTGCCCATGGTGGTTTTTCAATGGAAGTCAGTGTTGATGGCGACTATCACATTGATGAACATCACAGTGTTGAAGATACCGCCCTTGCCCTTGGTCAAGCATTGAGAAAAGCCCTCGGCGACAAACGTGGTATTGGACGTTTTGGTTTTGTTCTTCCTATGGATGAATGCCGCGCTGAATGTTCTATCGATTTATCAGGACGCCCTTGGCTTGAATTTGATGCAGATTTTACCGATAACAAAGTAGGAAATATGTCAACGCAAATGGTTTCACACTTTTTCCGTTCTCTCGCTGACGCTATGGCCATTACTCTTCACCTTTCTACAACCGAAGGTAATTGTCATCACCAAGTTGAAAGCTTATTTAAAGTGTTTGGTCGAGCATTGCGCCAAGCGATAACAGTAAGTGGCGATGTACTTCCTAGCACTAAAGGTACGCTATAATGTCCTCTGAGCAAGCAACGATGAACGTTATTGTTGATACTGGCTGTGCTAATTTATCCTCTGTAAAGTTTGCAGTAGAACGTTTAGGTTTTAATGTAACTATTACTGATGATATCGAGACCATTAAAAATGCACAAAAAGTCATACTCCCCGGCGTAGGCACAGCTAAACATGCGATGGCAAATATTAGAGCCAGAGGTCTCGTTGAAACACTTCAAAATCTAACACAACCCGTTTTAGGTTTTTGTTTAGGCATGCAGTTAATGTGTAACTCGTCAGTAGAAAGCACTGACGGAACTCAAGTAGTATGCTTAGGTATTATCCCAACGGATATTACCCCCTTAAATGCTGAAGGTAATAGATTGCCACATATGGGCTGGAACACATTAACGTCCGTTTCAGAGCACCCAGTATTTGAAGGCATTAATATGGGTGACTACTTTTATTTTGTCCATAGTTTTGCGGCACCAATCAGTGAATACACGATAGCAGGTTGTAAATACGGCAGTGAGTTTTCAGCGGCTGTTGCCAAAGACAACTTTATCGGCTGTCAATTTCACCCTGAACGTTCAAGTGAATTAGGCAGCAAAATCATTAAGAATTTTTTGGAGTTAACAATATGATGATCCCCGCAATCGATCTGATCGATGGTCAAGTAGTTCGATTATTTCAAGGTGATTACACCCAAAAAACAAATTATGAATATACTGTTCAAGAGCGCCAGCAAGCGTATGCAAAATCGGGTGCAACTGTTATGCATTTTGTGGATTTAGATGGTGCAAAAGATTCGACTAAACGTCAGCTTGAAACACTTAAAACCGTCGTGAAACATCCAACCATGACCATTCAGGTGGGTGGGGGAATACGTTGCGAAGAAGACGTAAAACAACTGGTAGCTCTTGGTGCAGACCGCGTTGTGATTGGCAGCTTAGCCATTAAGCAGCCAGAACTTGTTACCCAATGGGTAAAAACTTATGGTTGTGAAAAAATTGTTTTAGCACTCGATATTAAAATTGATGCGCTTGGCAATAAAACGCTTCCCACACACGGATGGATTGAAGACAGCGGCGTTAATTTAGAAGACTTGCTTGCTCAATACCAAAATGCGGGTATAAAGCACGTATTATGTACCGATATCAGTAAAGACGGTACATTAACGGGTACCAACGTAGATTTATACTCAGAGGTTTGCGCTAAATACCCAGAGATTCAATGGCAAGCCTCTGGTGGTATTGGCAGTCTTGATGATATTAAAGCGTTAATTCCAACAGGTGTAAGTGGTGTTATTTTAGGACGTTCATTACTCGAAGGTAAATTCACCCTCGAAGAAGCAATAGCATGCTGGCCAAATACTAAAGGTGAAGTTTAATGTTAACAAAAAGAATTATACCTTGCCTTGATGTTCGCGACGGAAAAGTCGTAAAAGGTGTGCAATTTCGAAATCATGAAATTATTGGTGACATTGTTCCTCTTGCTAAAAAGTACGCAGAAGCAGGCGCTGACGAATTAGTTTTTTATGATATCACTGCGAGCTCTGATGATAGAGTCGTTGATAAAAGTTGGGTCAGCCGTATAGCGGAAGTTATCGATATTCCCTTTTGTGTTGCTGGTGGTATTAAAACTGAACAAGATGCAAAACAGATATTAATGATGGGTGCAGATAAAATATCAATTAACTCCCCTGCATTGCGTGATCCTGAATTAATAACACGTTTAGCTGATGTTTTTGGTCAGCAATGTGTTGTTGTAGGCATTGACAGTTTTTATGATAAAGAAACTGGCATTTACCAGGTTTATCAATTTACGGGTGATGAGAATCGTACCCAGCAAACTAAATGGACAACCTTTGATTGGATCAAAGAAGTGCAGAAACGTGGTGCAGGTGAAATTGTTTTGAATTGCATGAACCAAGACGGGGTTCGTCAAGGCTACGATATAGAGCAATTACAAAAAGCAC
>JASDWX010000043.1:1785-23213 GCA_041890515.1 Alteromonadaceae bacterium | reverse complement strand
TTAAGTAGGAGTGAATGATGAGTATCACCGGAAAAAATTTAATCGCTGGCGAATGGTCAGGCGATACAAGTAATGGTTTTTCAGCAATGAACGCTATTACTAATCAAACAATGCATGAAAAATTTGCAGATGCGAGTGAGCAAGAAATAGAACAAGCCATTGATAAAGCAAATCATGCATTTGTATCTTACAGTCAATTAACCGCAGAAAAAAAGGCTTTTTTTCTACGAACAATTGGTGAGCAAATTATTGCCCTTGGTGATGACTTAGTTGATATGGCTTGCGCTGAAACAGGTTTGCCTGCCATGCGTATTCAAGGGGAACGTGGACGAACGGTTGGCCAACTCGGTTTGTTTGCAAACTTACTTGAAACCGGTGAATATCACGCTGTAGTTGATTTAGCGGATGCAAATCGTGTTCCTTTACCCAAACCTGAGACCCGCTTAGGTTATTTGCCTTTAGGCGCAGTAGCGGTATTTGCAGCCAGTAACTTTCCATTAGCTTTTTCCACTGCAGGTGGCGACACGGCTTCAGCATTGGCGGCAGGTTGTCCAGTCGTTATGAAAGCGCATGCAGCTCATCCAGGTACTGCTGAACTTGTGGGACAAGCAATCAGTAAAGCGATAGAAATATGTGGCATAGATACGGGCGTATTTTCATTGATCCAAGGTAAGAATTATGCGATCTCTAGCCAAATAGTCACGCACCGTCTGATCAAAGCGGTTGGTTTTACGGGCTCTGAACGTGTTGGTATGATTTTACAGCGTCAAATTAATGAACGTGCCGAACCCATTCCTTTCTACGGCGAATTAGGCAGTGTGAATCCGCAGTTTATTTTAGAGAACAAACTAGCTGAATCCGCAAAAGAATTAGCACAAGGTCTTGTTGCCTCATTAATGATGGCACAAGGTCAATTTTGTACGAGTCCTGGAATTTGGGCTTATGTGACAAATGAAAATACAGTGACATTTGAAGCGTCGGCAAGTCAAGCCATCAGTGAAACTGCTGCTGGTGTGATGTTAACGCCTGGAATTGCGAATGCTTATAATAATGCAGTTAAGCAATGGCAAAGTATTGTGGGTGTTGACTGTTTAGCACAAGGTAAAGCACCCAGCGCAGAACAAGCACATTTTTGCTCTTCGGCATTGTTTGCTACTGATTTAGCAACATTTAAAGCGAATAATGAATTACATGATGAAGTTTTTGGTTCAACTGCACTGATTTTTCGTTGTAAAGATCAAGTTGAAATGATGGAGTTTATTGCTTTATTAAAAGGTAATTTAACTGCGAGTATTCATGCGAGCGAAAAAGATTTGCAAATAGCGCAACAGATTGCATTAGCAGCTGCTCATAAAGTAGGGCGCTTAATTTACAACCAAATGCCAACCGGGGTTGAAGTGTGTGCCTCAATGAATCATGGCGGCCCATTTCCGGCGTCAACTCAAATAAGAACCACTTCGGTAGGCAGTGAAGCCATTAAACGTTTTCAACGTCCAATTTGTTATCAAAATATGCCTAATGAATTATTACCTGAGTTATTGAAATTGTAGGGTATTAAATTTTCAACTTTCATTGATAATAAGAATAAGTGGCTAATATTTATTAGCCACTTTTTTTTAGCGGATAAACCCTTATAATGTCGGCACACTTTCAAGAGAAGTTTTTTATGAGCATAGTTTACAAAACCCGAACGCAGCTAGTTGTTGAAACCCTTAGAGAGAAAATACTCAGTGGTGAAATCAAAGCAGGACAACCTTTACGCCAAGCCGCATTAGCTGAAGAGTTAAATGTTAGCAGAATCCCTGTACGTGAAGCGTTATTACAATTAGAAGCGGAAGGTTTAGTGGCTTTTGAACCTCATAAAGGCGCCACAGCGACAGAGCTCAATGCGAGTCAAGTTGATGAGCTATTTGAATTAAGAGCAATGCTGGAAGGTGATTTATTAGCATCATCAATCCCTAATATCAGCAATGAAAAACTAGCAGAAGCAACAGACATCTTAGCAAAGTTAGATAAAGCGCTGGGTAAAGAAAACGCAGCTAATACGTGGAGTGAATTAAATTCTGATTATCATAACTGTTTATATTCAGGCGCTAATCGTCCACAAACTCAAGACTTAGTAAACACATTAAATAAAAATGCCGACCGTTATATTCGCATGCATCTATTATGGGCAGGTGGAATTTCTAAAGCTGAGTATGAACACAACGAATTACTCGCTTTATGTAAAGCGCGTAATGTTGAAAAGTCTGTTGCTTTGTTGAAGCAACATATATTAGGTTCTCGGGATGAAATAAAAGCATTTCTTTGTGCACGTGAACTAGCAGAAGGGTAATTTATTATCTGTTTTAGCAATAATAAATGGGGTTTATCGATTATACTTTTATACAGTGACCGGATAAACCTCATTCACTTTATCTCATCTTAGTTTATTTCGTTATATCAATGCCATTTCTTATATGGAAAGTTTTTTTTGGTTGTGGCATTATTCTTGTTGTTATTTTGTTAAGAATATCAGTAAATATCAGTAAAATTGAGTGGTTTAATCTATCTTTATGGAGGAGGTACAAAGGTTTAGTCATTAACAGTTAACTTATGTTGTAATACCCTGTACTAATAATTTATAACGTTTATTAAAAGGAAAGTGTGTGCTCGCAATGCAATGGTTGATGTTATTGATATTTATTGGCACTTTTATGGGGTTGCTTAAGTATCAACAAAAACCAGAAAAGGTTTTTGCAGTATCACTACTCGTCTGTTTAGCGACGGGTTTAGTTTCTGCTGATGTGGTACTGAAAAATGTCGTTAATCCTGGTTTAGTCACTTTAGTTTTACTGGTTTTATGCTCATTTACCTTCGAACGTACCAGTGTTTTACGTCGTGTCTCAATGGTTATGATTAGCGGTTCTCCCTTTAAATCAACATTTAAAACCCTACTGTGCACTGCATTTTTTTCTGCATTAATGAACAATACTGCAGTGGTTGCAGCTCTTATTTCCACCATCAAAAAAAATACAATCATTAATCCGGGTAAATTACTTTTACCTGTTTCTTATGCTGCAATACTTGGAGGCACGTTAACCTTAGTGGGTACATCAACGAATCTCATTGTTAATTCTTTATTGATTGAGCAAGGTGCAGATAGCTTAGGATTTTTTGATTTTACCCTAATAGGTTTTAGTGCTTTTGTACTTTGTTTGCTGGTTATACTGTCAACGCAATACTTATTACCTTCTCTTGAAGTTGAAAAGAATTCTGCTGATGAATACTTACTCGAAGCTGAAGTTTCAATGTCTTCAAAACTAGTCGGTATAACGATTGAAGATAATGGACTGAGAAATCTAGATTCATTATTTCTTGTTGAAATCGTACGTTGTGGACGACTAATTTCGCCAGTGGCACCTGATGAAATTATTCAAGGAAGTGATAAGCTTATTTTTACTGGTGATATATCTAAAGTATTAACGTTACAACAATTTGATGGATTAACCCTTTATGCTGAAAAAGACGGCTTATTACGCGACAACCTGACAGAGGTATTAATTAAACCTGATTCTTCGGTCATTGGTAAGGATCTGAAAAAAGCAGGTTTTCGTGCTCGTTTTGATGCTGCTGTGGTCGCCATTCGTCGTGAAGGTACACAACTGTCCGGAAAGTTAGGTGATATAAAAATACAGTCAGGTGATTTCTTGGTGCTTGCGGTGGGTAATGACTTTAGTGCGCGTACTAACTTATCAAAAAACTTCTATATTCTCTCTGGGCATAAACCTGAAAATATGTTGTCAGGATGGCGCGATTCATTAACCGTTTTTGGATTTTTAGTCACTATAGCTTGCTCCGTTATTGCTAACATTGCGCTATTGAAGTGCTTAATGTTTTATATTGCGCTATTAATTCTTTCGGGGTGTTTAACGGTAAATGAAATAAAACGTCGTTTCCCATTAGAGATTTGGATGGTGGTATTGGGCGCACTTACCTTAGCTAAAGCTTTCGAAACGAGTGGTGTTGCTGAGTTACTTGCTCAGCAAATAGAATCGATATTGCAGGGGAAAAGTACTTATTTAGCGTTAATTTGCATTTTCTTTGTTACTTTATTGATGACTGAAATGATTACCAACAGTGCGGCTGCAGCATTAATTTTTCCTATCGCTTACAGCATTGCGTTAGGACTTGGCGTTAGCCCATTACCTTTTGTGATGGCAGTAGCTTTTGGTGCAAGTGGAAGCTTTATTAGCCCCTACGGTTATCAAACGAATATAATGGTTTTCAACGCAGGAAAATATCGACTCACTGATTTTATGAAATTTGGTCTACCGGTATCTATCGCTTATTCCATTATTGTCTTATCTATGATCCCGATTGTTTTTCCGTTTTAATTGATACAAAAAAATAACCAAGTCAGAAGTATAGGTTTAAGAATCAACTTAAGTTTATTAATTGGTGTCGGCAAATATCAGTATCACGTATAAAAAAGTTAGGGATATTATGAAAACAGAAAATACCGTTTGGCATGAGCAACAAATTACTAAAGAGCAACGTAGTGAGCTTAAAAAGCAAAAGCCCTGTTTACTTTGGTATACAGGTCTAAGTGGCTCTGGAAAATCAACCGTAGCGAATGCTGTTGATGCATTGCTCTTTCATCGAGGTTGCCATACTTATTTACTTGATGGCGATAATGTTCGTCATGGCTTAAATGGCGATCTTGCGTTTAGTGATACAGATCGAATTGAGAATATTCGCCGTATTAGTGAAGTCGCTAAGCTATTCATAGATTCAGGGGCTATTGTATCTACGGCCTTTATTTCACCGTTTTCAGAAGACCGAAAAATGGCAGCTGATAAGCTTGAACAAGATGAATTTATTGAAGTCTTTATTGATACACCTATCGATATTTGCGAAAAAAGAGATCCAAAAGGTCTTTATAAAATGGCGAGAGCGGGTGAAATAAAAGACTTTACGGGCATTAGTTCAGGTTACGATGTTCCAAAATCTCCCACTATTCATGTGAAAACAGTAAATAAATCTATTCCAGTATGTGCACAACAAATTGTCGACTATCTTATTGAAAAAGGTTTTGTTCATCGATAAAATTTTATTAAAGCTGATGTATAAGATAATAATGGGTTTTGTAAAAAATGCTTGGTAAGTTTATCACGACAATGTCAGAATATTACGTATAGCGATATTATTTAACATTGTAAACACTGACCTGTTTATATAAAAGGACTGAAAATGAGTTTATTGATCACCGGTGGTACAGGATATATTGGAAGTCATACTGTTGTTGAATTACTTCAATTAGATAAAGATATTGTTATTGTTGATAATCTATCAAATTCATCAACGCTAGTGCTTGACCGTGTTAAAGCGATTACAGGAAAAACCGTTACTTTTATTAACGCTGATGTTTGCGATGAAGCGGCGCTTGATGCTATTTTCGATGAACATGATATTGAAGCTGTTGTGCATTTTGCAGGCTTAAAAGCGGTTGGAGAGTCAAACGACATTCCTCTGAGTTATTATCAGAATAATGTTTCAGGTTCTGTAACGTTATTTCAAGTTATGGCAAAACATGGCGTTAAAAACTTGGTGTTTAGTTCATCTGCAACCGTTTATGGTGAAAATAATCCTTCACCGCTAGATGAAACAATGCCGACATCTGCGACTAATCCTTATGGCCAAACAAAATTAATGGTCGAACATGTTCTTTTTGACCTTGCTAAGAGTGACAGTGAATGGTCAATCGCTTGTTTACGTTACTTTAATCCTATTGGTGCACATGAATCAGGCACTATCGGAGAAAACCCTAATGGAATTCCTAATAACTTATTACCTTATGTTGCGCAAGTTGCGGTAGGGCGTTTACCACAATTACAAGTATTTGGTGATGACTATGATACGCCAGACGGCACTGGTGTTCGAGATTACATACATGTCGTCGATTTAGCCATTGGTCATGTTAAAGCGTTAGAAAGTTTATCGAAAATTGAAGGCTGTAAAGCGATTAATATCGGAACAGGTAAGGGCACTTCAGTATTAGACATAGTCAATACTTTCAAAGAAATTAGTGGCCAAGATATTGCGTATAAAGTTGTTCCGCGCCGCGCGGGTGATATTGGCACTGTTTACGCTGATGCCTCAATAGCAAATAGCTTATTAGGTTGGCAAGCAACACGTAATTTACATACGATGATTACTGATACTTGGCGCTGGCAATCACAAAACCCCAATGGGTTTGAGTAAGTTAACTTATTCAATGAACCGTGCTTTTAAGCATTGCACATCAAACTAAAAATCACTACAGTAGCGGCCTTTATTGCCGCTATTTTTTTATGTTGGAATTGGTCTTAATTACACTTATGCACGCTGTACATAAACTTCATCATTATCGTATGAGTCTTAGCACGACGACTTATAAGTCTCGTGGGCAACGTGTTATACGTTGTGACTTATGTCGTCTAGCAAAACCTCATTGTATTTGTCAGTACTCCCCTAAATCCACCAGTAATGCTGGTTTTTTATTACTGATGTACGACACCGAAGTACTAAAGCCGAGTAATACAGGTAAATTGATTGCTGATATTGTGCCAGATACCTTTGCATTTCTATGGTCACGTACCAAAGAAAATAAAGAAATGTTGGCGATATTAAATGACGAACAATGGCAGCCTTATGTGGTTTTTCCTCAACAGTATGCCCAACCTGAACGTGAAGTTTTTTGTAATGAAATGGCAATTCCGTCAGGTAAACGGCCATTATTTATAATGCTTGACGGTTGCTGGCGTGAAGCGAAAAAAATGTTTCGTAAAAGTCCTTACTTGAATAAATTTCCTATCGCTGCCTTCGATCCTCATTTACTTGACGAGGCAGCTAGTACTTCTCGATATCAAATAAGAGTTGCTGAAGAGAATTATCAATTTGCTACCGCGGAAGTTGCAGCAAGAATGTTAGCAATGGCAGAAGAACCAGTAAACGCGCAATTATTAGATCAATGGTTTGATATGTTCAGTTATCAATATCAAAAAAGTGTTTGCCAGAAAAACAGAGGTAATCCTAATGCGTTAGCTGACTACCTTGAATATGCTCAAAAAAGTAATATTGAAGTAAAAGGGAACACATAGTTTTATTGAAATAACTGGTTTACAGCCAGCCTTTTTGTTGTGCAATTCTAGCGGCATCTATGCGGTTAGTCGCATTGAGTTTTGAAATACACTCTGATAAATAGTTACGAATTGTTCCTTCTGATAAAAATAAAAATTGAGCAATATCATGTGTTGTTTTTCCTTCGCTCGCTAACTTCAGCGCTTTACGCTCTTTATCTGATAATGGGTCAATATCGTCTAGTGCGGCAATGGCTAGTTCAGGGTCAATAACTTTTTTACCTTGCATCACTTTTCTAAGGGCTGCTGCTAATTCTTCAGAAGGTGTATCTTTAAGTAAAAAACCTTTAACCCCCATGGTTAACGCCCGCTTAATATAGCCTGCTCGTCCAAAAGTAGTAATAATTACTGTTTTTATTGCAGGGTGCTTTTTTACGGTGATTTGCGCTAATTCTAAACCACTCATTAAGGGCATTTCTATATCAGTAAGTAAAATATCAGCCTTACACTTATCAAGCAGTTTACCTGCTTCAACGCCATTCTCTGCTTCACCAACAACTTCAATATCGGCTTCTAAGTTCAGTAGAGCAATAAGTGCGCCTCGAATAAGCGCTTGATCTTCAGCGATGATCACTTTGATCTTTTGATTAAAACCTTCACTTTTCACTGATGAATACCTCTTTTGGTAAGTGGATACTTAATTCAAACCCTTGTTGTGTATTTAAAGAGAATTTGCCCTTAAGCTCACTTACCCTTTCTATTATGCCTTTTAACCCGTTACTGAATAAAGGTGTTTTATTTGTTTTTAAAAAATGCGAACCATTGTCGAATATTGTTAAAAGGAACGATTCTTCTGTTTGCAGTGTTTTTACCAAAACGTGATCGCCATTACTATGGCGGATGATATTGGTGATAGCTTCTCTTAATATCAGCAGTAATGAACTTTCAGCTTTTGCTGTTAAATGCTTTAGTGATAATTCTTGAACAACAGTGAAGTTTTTATCCGCTAAACGAGCGACTATTTTGTCGACTTCAATGTGAGGATCTTTAGCTTTATAGCCTGAAACCGCTTGTCTTACTTCACTTAAGGTTTCACGGGTTATTTTTGCAACTTGTGATATTTCCTCTATTGATTTTTCTGCATGACCTGCCTTTGCTAGTTTCTCAGCAAGCTCTGCTTTTAAAGCAATAGAAGAAAGTGTGTGGCCTAATAAATCATGCAAATCTCGCGCTATTCTTTCTCGTTCGGCTACGGTAGCAAGTTGTTCAATTTGTTGTTGGCTTCGCTGTTCACTGAGCTTTTGTTCTCGGCTACGACGTTCTGCCAAACCAAACAAAAAGTTAGGTATGCTAATAAATAGTGCAGGAGTAATAAAAAATCCGTCAGTGAGCTCAAAGCTAAATGCTGTAAAAATAATTAAGCAAATGGTCAGTAACAAACCGAAAATACTTTTCGGTATTGAGTAATAGTAACCAATAAAATAGGCAGCAAAGGCAAATAAAGTGAAGGTACCAGGATTAAAATAAGTTCCGATAAAACTAAGGAGTAAAATACCGACAATAGGGCGAATAGCCGTGCGCTCATCATGACGTTGACAGGTAATATAAAAATATACAAAGCAGATATAAATGAATAATGCCCCTAATATTCTTATAACATCGAAATGTTGCCAATTAGAGAATATCGGGAAAAAATAGAAAAGTGAGAAACACAAAGGAGCCCAAGTCCATAGGGCAACTTGATTTTGGGTTAAACTTGGTGCAATAAAAGTACTACTCTTAATATTCATGGTAAACGTCCAAAATTTTTATGATATTAACGACCTAAAGGGTGTTGTTCGTATCATATTTAATGAAAAGCTGATGAATATCAAATTATTATTGATATTCATCAGTTTAAGGTTTTATAAGGTAAATTAACTATTTTTTTTCAGTAAATTTTGAGCCCAACCGTAATTAGGGGATATCTCTACTGCTTTTGCCCAATCGGCCAATGCGGCCTCTTTATTACCGAGTGTCAATTGCGTTAATCCGCGCCATGTATATGCTTCTGCAAATCCCCAATGATACTCAGAATATTGATCGTTATTGTATTGTTCAATGGCATTAGATAACTCTATTAATGCTTGATGTTTACTTCCACCAAACATGGCAGGTGTATTATATTTACTGACACCTTTAAAGAGTAATACACGTGGATTGTTAGGTGAAATTTTTTGGGCTGTTGTTAATGCGCTTACTGCTTTAGGACCTAATTCAATCCCGCTCATCGGTTGATATGCAATACGTAATCCGTAAACTTGCGCTAGTAGCGCCCAACTTTCATTGTCTTGGCTATTAATTTTAACCAGTTCAGTTAATTGCTCTGTTGCTAGGGTTAACGCCGCAGTTGCATTGTCCTGCTGTTGAACAAAACTGTAATTTAATCCCAGACGATAATTTGCTAGCGCTTGGTCATAACCCTGGCTACTTTCTTTAATGGAGATTAATTGTGCTAAGTTTACTTCCATTGACGCATTTTCAATGGCTGTAATGGTTTGCTGATCTGCTTGCACTTGAGTACTTAGTATTAATGAAGTCGTTAGTACCCATCTAAGTAATGTTGTTTTCATGATGATCTCGCTTATATTTTATTTAAAGTGAAAGGGTGTTTTGTTTGTTCCCACTTGGCAAAAACAAGTATTTCAAACATCTAGTTTCAATATCAGGGCACTTTGTCATGACTTAATATGACAAATGTCATTAATTCGTTTCGGTAATTCGTGTTTCGGTATATAATGCGACCGCGAATTTAATGAGGGTAAGTTATGAAGATATGTGGTGTTGAATTAAAAGGTAATGATGCAATTATTTGTGTTATGTCACGTGAAAATGGTTTGTATGATATTCCGCAAACACGCGTGCAAAAAATATCTTTAGTAGATGCGGGTGATGCCGAAGCAGTACAACATTTTCAGTTTACCTTTGCTAAATTGATGGAAGACTACCATGTTGATAAGGTTGTTATCCGTGGCCGTGCATTAAAAGGTAAATTCTCCGGTGGGCCAATCGGCTTTAAATTAGAAGCTTGTATTCAACTAATAAAAGAACTGCAGGTAGAAATTCTTGCCGGTACGTTTATTAAGAAAACACTGGTGAGAAGTCAAATTGATATTGATTTTCGTGATACAGGTTTAAAGCAATACCAAGAGCCAGCCTTTGATACTGTTTTTGCTTTTTTTGAAAGTGACCCTTACATGAAGTAAGTTTCTTTTAATTTAAGCGAATAAAAACCCCAATAAGTTTGCACTTTTTGGGGTTTTTATGTTCATGATGAACAGAAATTATGTAGACATGGTTTTCTTAGGTTTAGACGCCTTGGCGGTATTAGTGAATCTATGCACGTCAACAGTCATCATTTGGTTCCTGATAAATCATTAGGTCCTATCTCCTTGTTGATCTCTCCTTATTTTTGATTAATACCAGTCAAGCCCCATTCAAGGGATAGCTTTAAAATATTGTACCCAACAAATATAAAGCTCTTAATTATTGTTATGAAAACTTGGCAACTTTCGATTTATGACATACCTTTAAATGGATATAAAAATTAAATTATTAATATAAATTAGCGATTTGGCTATCAACTTAGCTCCCAATAGTTATGGTTGAATCGTGTAATGTCAATATTTTAACGTTTAACCTTGATACCTAGGCTATCCATCTGAACATCACATAAGGAATTGAAATGACCGAAATGTCAGTTGATCAAAAAAAAGAGTTACAACTAGCAGACCTGCTAGCTCAAGTTAATGCGCTTAATAAAGTTCAAGCAGTAATTGAGTTTAATATGGACGGTACGATTATTACCGCCAATGATAACTTTCTATCAACCCTTGGCTACAGCTTAGAAGAAGTTGTAGGTCAGCATCATAGTATGTTTGTTGAACCTCATTTTAAAGCCAGTAATGAATATAAAATTTTTTGGGAAAGCCTGAACCGCGGTGAATTTGAATCAAAAGAATATAAACGTTTAGGTAAAGGCGGCAAAGAAGTCTGGATACAAGCCTCGTATAATCCTATTTTAGATTTAAACGGTAAACCTTATAAAGTTGTTAAATTTGCGACAGATGTGACGGCTCAAAAATTACAGAGTGCTGATTTTTCAGGGCAGATTGAAGCGATCAGTAAAGCACAAGCGGTGATCGAGTTTAATATGGACGGTACAATTATTACTGCCAACGACAATTTTTTATCTACGTTAGGCTACACACTTGGTGAAATTCAAGGACAACACCACAGCTTATTTGTGGATGCTGTCCACAAAACGAGTCATGAATATCAGCAGTTCTGGCAAAAGCTTAATCGTGGCGAATTTGACAGTGGTGAATACTTGCGCATAGGTAAAGGTGGTAAAGAAGTATGGATACAAGCCTCTTATAACCCGATTTTTGATTTAAATGGTAAAGCAATTAAAGTAGTTAAATTTGCAACGGACATTACTGGACGTAAGCAAGCAATTGCTGAAATTAAAGAAACGTTATTGACTTTATCTGAGGGTGATTTAACGCAATATATTGAAACAGAGTTGGAAGGCGAGTTTAGTATTATCGGTGCCTCTATTAATGAATTTATTGATGTATTAAATAACATGGTGGGGAATATTAGAAGTGCATCAACCAATGTCAATGATTCCGCTCGAGAAATTGCTGAAGGTAACAATGAACTGAGTCATAGAACTGAATCACAAGCGTCGAGCCTTGAAGAAACAGCATCTGCTATGGAAGAACTTACCAGTACCGTCCAGCAAAATGCTGAAAATGCTTCTGAAGCGAGTAAGTTGGCCACTTCCGTTATCAATAAAGCCAGTAATGGCGGTGATGTAGTTAAAAATGCCATTACAGCAATGAGCGATATTAATAAATCGAGTAAAAAAATTGCTGATATCATCAGTGTCATTGATGAAATTGCGTTCCAAACAAATCTACTGGCATTAAACGCTGCTGTAGAAGCTGCTAGAGCGGGAGAGCAAGGGCGTGGTTTTGCAGTTGTTGCTGCTGAAGTACGTAACTTAGCGCAACGTTCAGCAGGTGCAGCGAAGGAAATTAAGGGCCTAATCAACGATAGTGTTGAGGCAGTCGGTCAAGGAACGAAATTGGTTGACGAAACTGGAAAAACCTTTACTGAGCTGGTTTCTGCAATTGAAGAAGTGGGTAAAATGATTGGGGATATTGATAGTGCAGGTAAGGAACAGTCTGCGGGTATTGGTGAGGTAAGTGCTGCTGTTAGCCAAATGGATGAACTGACCCAGCAAAATGCCGCCTTAGTAGAGGAAGCTGCTGCATCAAGTAAATCAATGGAAGAGCAATCAAGTGCATTATTGGATCAAGTTGCATTCTTTAATAGTGATGTAGAAGAAGAGGTTCCAGTGATAAAAACGCCTGTAAGAAGAAGCTCAGTACAGCGTAAAAGTAAGCCGAAGCCTGTTAAGCCATTAAGAAGAGCTCATTCAACATCCAAGTCTGATAATGAATGGAAAGATTTTTAGGGGACTAATTTAGGGTTCAAGAAGAATTTAATCAATGTGTATCTTACAAAAAGGTAGTGTTAACTTATTAAGTAAGATTCACGCTTGGGATATATGTTTAACCACAATGTTAAGCATAAATTAGTATTATAACGTCATCATCCTGATAACAAGTTCAGGATGATGACTCACTTAAACAGTTACTTTGTTGTTAACCCTCGACGATCAAGCAATGGTTGCACTTTAGGGTCTTGGCCTCTAAAACGACGATACATTCCTGCAGGATCTTCACTACCACCTGGTTCTAATACATGTTTGCGGTATAAATCCGCAGTTTTCTCATCGAATATGCCATTTTCTTTAAAGGCTAACCACGTATCCGCATCATAGATATTTGACCAAATATAGCCGTAATAACCTGACGAATAACCACCTGAGAATATGTGTGAGAAATAACCCGTTCTGTATCGAGGTGCTATTTCTTTGATTAAGCCTATTTCAGATAGTACATTTTTCTCGAATACCGCTGCATCTTGTAATTCAGCTGTTTCTAAAGAATGCCAGCTCATATCAAGCAAAGCGGCACCTAAATATTCAGTTGTACCAAAACCTTGATTGAATTTTCCAGAAGCCTGAATTTTATCAACCAGCTCCATCGGTATTACTTCACCTGTTTTATAGTGTTTAGCAAAATTTGCTAATACTTCTGGCTCTGTCATCCAGTTTTCCATCACTTGTGATGGATATTCAACATAATCTCGTGGCAGTGCGGTACCTGTTTGAGAACGATAATAACCGTCAGATAATAACCCTTGAATAGCATGGCCAAATTCGTGGAATAAGGTTGAAGCTTGAGAAAACGTTAATAATGTTGGAGTATCGCCGACTGGGCGAGGGTAGTTCAATACATTGTAAATAATAGGGGTAACTTCTTCTCCATACATGCGATGTTGCTTGCGGAAACTACTCATCCAAGCGCCGCCGCGTTTGCTTTCTCGCACGTAATGGTCTGTCATATAAATACCAACATAACTGCCGTCCTTATCAAACATTTCAAAAGTACGAACGTCTTCATGATACTTAGGTAAGTCGTCACGTTCTTTAAATGTTACCCCCCATAATTTTTCAGCAGTGAAAAATATACCTTGTAGAGTGCCTTCTAGTGAAAAATAAGGTTTGGTTTCCGCGGCATCAATGTCGTAACGTGCTTTACGAATTTTTTCTGAATAGAACCACCAGTCCCATGCTTCAACTTCAATCTTAGTGCCTTCAGAGTTAGCCAATTTTTGAATATCAGCAGATTCTTCTTTTGCTCTTGCTAATGCTGCTGGCCATACTTGGTTTAATAAGCCAAAGACGTTTTCAGGTGTTTTGGCTGTTGCATTTTCAAGCGTGAAATGGGCATGAGTTTTATAACCTAATAACTGCGCTTTCTTGTAGCGTAAACTTGCTGTTTCTGCGGCAATTTTTTTGTTATCAAAAGCGTCGTCATTGTTACCACGCATTGTGTAACCTTTATATAAAGTTTCACGCAATTTACGGTTCGTTGAATAAGTTAAGAAAGGATTTTTGCTTGGACGATGTGTAGTGAATACCCACTTGCCTTTATGACCTCTTTCTGAAGCGGTGATGGCTGCTGCAGCAATAATATCGTCAGGTAAACCTGCTAAATCAGCCTTGTTGTCGACAACCATTTCAAAGCTATTCGTTTCGTGTAATAAGTTTTCGCCAAACTTTAGGCTTAACGTACTTAATTGTGTATTTAGCTGGCGTAACTTTCCTTTGTCGGTATCTGATAAATTAGCACCACCACGAACAAAACCTTTGTAGGTTTTTTCAAGTAATGTTAATTCATTTACTTTCAAGTTCAACTGATCTTTTTTGTTATATACCGATTTTACACGAGCAAATAATTTAGCGTTTAGCTTGATGTCGTCATTTAACGCAGATAACTGTGGTGACACTGCTTTGGCAATTTTACGCATTTCGTCGTCAGACATTGAACCCGTTAAACCGTAAAATACGTTGCTTACTCGGTTGAGAAAGTCACCTGATTTTTCCATTGCTTCAATGGTATTTTCAAAGGTTGCTTCACTTGTCATATTAGCAATTTTATTTATTTCTTGTTTATTTTCGATAATGCTTTGTTCAAATGCTGGTAAGTAGTCACTTTTTTGAATTTTATCAAAAGGAGGTATACCATGTGGCGTAGTAAACTCACTAAACAATGGGTTCACATGTTCAGCCAATTCACTGGTTTCTTTGCTTACATGAGTTTGATTTTTGTCACTGTCGTATGATTGACAACCCGCTAAAGCGATTGCAATCGCAAGAGGAGCTAAGAGGCGCTTTTTCATAAATACCTTTTATTATGTTTGAGAAAATGGATATGGCTTTGTTAGCACAAGGTAAACAAAGCTGATAACTTATTCTATGTTGCTCTTTGACAAGGTACAAGTTAGACCGTTATAAAAAACGTTGAATACCAACTAAAGAAAGATGAAAAGCTAAAATGATGAATGTTGATAGTTTTCGATATATACGGAGTCAATAAATAAAATGAGTAGTCGACCTCATATAAAAATCCCGTGGCAAGCACGGGATTAAATAGTGACTAATTTTATATACACTTTTTAATCAGGAATATAATCTAAAACCAAGCTTGATGAGGCTGAATTATAGTGAATGATACGCTGGTAATTTGGCGATATATAACTTTCCAAAGAGCCTGCACTATAAGCAGCTGTAAATAGTGCCTGTTGATTCTCATCATATTTACTGAGAATAAAGAAACCAGAAGGATCGAATCGATAAAAATAACTATTGTCGCTAGAGTCTATAGCTACATTGACGGTTCGAATACTTGCACGTAATACGCCTTGGTCAGTAAATGTTGTACCATCAAATATAGTCCATTCGGATGTTGTACTCGCGGTATAAATATCTTCACCATTACTGCTAGTCACTATATTTGATAAAACGCCACTGTAAGCGGAGTTAATATTTTCTTCGCTCGAAACTTGTTGGACACTTTCATTGGTAAATGCATTGTACTCTAACGTGAACTGCATCAGTGCTGCAGTACTAGCGTTATAAGCGAACACAGTATTATTTGCAGGTGCATCTTTAATGATAGATGAATCGAAGGCATTGTCTCTATCCCAAAACTGTACCTTTAACGCTAGATTTGCATATTCTAGTGCTCGAGTGATAACAATAGCTTTACCTGATATTATCGCTATTTGTGCCGGTCTAAATTCAATATCAATATCATCAGCAGGCATTAAAATCATACTGAAATCACTTAGGTCTATTTGGTAATGATTAACACGCGTTTGCTCTTGTCCGTCATCATCAGTATACGTTTCGCTATTTGAAGCTAATAATATTGAGCCATCAGGATGAATAACTAAATTTGTTAAATCAACATCAGCAAGTGGCGAGATAATAGTGGTTATTGCCGCCCCAGTAATAATATTAAACACTTTTATCGTATCACCTTGACCAATATAAATATTAGGACGAAGTGGGTCTAATACGACCGCTGAGCTATTAGGTGTGATATCGCTAATAACGATTTCACTGATACTGGAGGTATCGAAGTCACCTTTTTCGAAACTGACTTTTATTATGCCATTTACACTATCAGCGCTATTGGTTGGTGAAAGGGTTATTTCACCATAATACATACCGTTAGTGGAAATTTTACTTGGGTCTGCTGTAATCGTTAGTGTGTTATTAACTGAATCTGTAATTAATGTTAACCAATCAACATTGCTATTGGCTTGCCATGCAACTGAACTGGCTTTATTTGTTAGAATATTAACGGTATGGCTGAGTGTCGATTTATCAACTTGAGCAGTAAATGTTAACGCTGAAAAATCACTAAATAACCTCACTTCATCAACAGCTAATTCAATCACTATTTGTGTATTTGAACCTGTTTCTGGATCGGTAATGGTCACAATACCGGTAAATAACCCCCAACCGGTAATTTCATTTGAATCCACAGTGATTGTAAGCGTATTGCTATCTTCGGTAGTTTCTTGCGTAAAAGATAACCATGCAACATCTGAGGTTGCTTGCCATGAATCACTTACACCTGAAATAATAACTTCTTGTGTTTCAACGCTAGCATGACCAAATGTTGTATTAAAAGATAACTGTGTTGCAGATACATCAAACTGCTCTAAAGTGATCATTTCTATTTGAGTACTATTTAGGGCATTGACTAATAAACGTTTATCATCCGCTGATAGGTCGATACTTGTCGGTTGTTGTCCACCAGTATTAATCGTTGCAGTCAGTTCTGCTTGTTCATTGTAGACATTAACAGTAAAGCCAATCGCAGGATCAAAACGCACATAGTGAGTAAAATTATTTTTTGATTTATCAACAGCAAGCGTTGTTGTACCTTCTGTTTGTGGAAGTAAACCATTATCGATAAATACAGTACCGTCAAAGCTGATATGTTCACTGGTCGGGCTGATTGCATAAATGGTTGATTCGTCATTATTAACGACAAAATCGGATACTTTGTCGTCGTCTGCTAATAACTCAGGGCGATATTCATGCGTTAATGTGGCGGTAATTTTGTCTTGGGTAAAATCATTAATTTTGGCATTATAACGTTTTAATGTTGCTGTTTGAAATTCCAAAGCATAGAAAGCGTCTGTTTCACTTGCTTGGTCGATTGCAGCAATAAAAAATGCGTTTTCTTGATCCCAAAATAAACGCTGTAAGTTTTCATCTGCGTATTCTAATGTTTGAGTAACAATAAAATATCGTCCAGAAAATTGTACATAACGACTTGGTTCATATTCTATAGTCGGCGCTTCAATTGCAGTAAAACTATAATCGCTTAAATTGATGTTATAACGGTGAACAACATCGGTGGTCGTTTCGTCTTCATTGATGATTGTTTCAACTGCTTTGGCGAGTAATTTACTTCCGTCAGGGTGAACTATAAATTGTTCAAGCAACGTGTTTTCTGGCGCAATAACTACCGATGCTATTAATTCACCACTATATTGCTGGTAGACTTGTAATTCATTGGTTGACCCAACATAAAAATAAGGCAGGTTGGGCGCTGCTATCATGGTTCCGTCATTTACTGTTATATCGGGAATCACTTGAGTTTCGGTTTCATCAGCACTTTGAAATAATGAAACGGGTAGGGTAGTGCCAATAACAACATCATTTTCAACGGCACTGATCGTTATTTCACTTATATTGATAGCTTCTGAAGGCGCTGCATTAAGATCAACCATCACTTTAAGATAATCGTTATCAAGTTTTGTTAAGGTTAACCAAGTGGCGGAAGAGTTAGCCTGCCAATTAATCGCGACAGCATTATTGGTCTTTACTTTTATGGTGTGTTCTAGCGCTGAAACATTGAATGTTGAAGTAAACGCTAAACTTGCTTGGCTAGTATATAAATATTGATTGTCGAGGCCTACTTCAACCGGTATAACCTTTGTATCACCCGTTGTTACTTCTGTAAGCGTAATATTACCACTTGATAATTGTGCTAATGTAAAACTGTTAATGTTCGGTGTTATGATAACTGTTGCGTCACCCGTACCTGAAGTTATGTCAAAAGTGATCCAGTCAACATCACTGGCTAACTGCCATTCATTACTTTCACTGGTTATATCGATTGCTTGGGTGGGGATTGTTGTGTCACCGAAGGTGCCGCGAAAGCTCACAAGTTCAGTATCTATATTCGCCTGCCAAATAAGTAATGAAACGTCAATGTCATGATGAACCAACGTTGTACTATTTTCTGATAACTCACCTGTAGAAAATCTTAGCTTCGTTAAGTACTTACCGATATTAATTTGGTCAGCTTGCGTTAAATCGACGTATATAGTGGCAGAATTAGCGGTCAGGTTTTCAGTTCTAAATGCTAACCAACCAACAGGAGCACTGTCAGGCGCATAGCCAACTAATAAACCGTCTCCTTCAAACGTAATATTTATCGCAATTGAATGATCAAATTCAGTAATTATTTCATTGCTAAAGCTTATAGTTGAGACATCAGCATTGATTGTATAGTTTTTTGATTTATCACTACCGCCACAGGCAGAAAGCAATGTTGTTACACAAATAATAGTAAAAAATTGACTGAGGTTCTTAAAATATACCTTCATACAGATCCCTGTTTTGTTCTGCTGATTATCTAGAAGCTTAACGCTAACTTTATATGAACTTATTCTGCGTGATTATTCACACAAAGTAAAAACTTAATTACTTATGATTAAAGTAAACAATTGAACACAATGATTATTTTTTAATTTCGAGATAAAATAAGTGATTAAATGTTTGTAAAGGTTATATTTCATTGAATAAAATGATTTTATATTGTTCGTTAGATTTACTGTCCCGTCCGGCATATTCTTACAAAGAATTAATGTAAAAACTGAAATTATATGAATATAGTGAAAATGAAATCACGTGAGTACTCGAATACTTAACTTTAAAAGACTTATTGAGTGAAGAAAGCTTTGCAGAATGTTTTTTCGAATGGTTAATAATAAAGGTTTTTGCTGGCGTTTTATTAAAAGTGAATTGACTGAGAAAGGTGTTTTAGCTGTATTATTAGAGAACTGAGTAAAAATCAACAAATTGATTGGTATCTTCAACCAGAGCTTGCGTATAATAAACGCTTTGGCGTTATAGCATTTAACGACCCAAAAAACATAGTACAGTGTATTCGATTTATGCAGTATCGGGGTTTCTCTTCAGATGAAATCATGCGACTGATAAAATCAACGATTAATAAATAACGATTAAACTGAGAGTGTATATTCCCATGATCAAAACTAGTGCCCAATTACGTCAAGCATTCTTAGACTTTTATGCTTCAAAGCAACACCAAATCGTTCCGAGTAGTTCGCTTGTTCCTGGCAATGATGCCACATTGTTATTTACCAATGCAGGTATGGTCCCTTTTAAAGATGTTTTTTTGGGCGCTGAAAGTCGCAGCTATACTCGGGCAACATCTTCACAGCGTTGTGTTCGTGCCGGTGGTAAACATAACGATTTAGAGAATGTTGGTTATACGGCTCGCCACCATACTTTCTTTGAAATGTTGGGAAACTTTAGTTTTGGTGATTACTTTAAAGAAGATGCCATTCGTTTTGCGTGGGAGTTCTTAACCACGACTTTAGCTTTACCTAAAGAAAAACTATTAGTGACTATTTATGAGAGTGACACAGAAGCTTTCGCTTTTTGGCGTGACGAAATAGGCATCCCGGTCGAAAAAATAATTAGCATTGGTGATAAATCTCCAAACAAAAAGTATGAATCTGACAACTTTTGGTCAATGGGTGATACCGGGCCTTGTGGACCATGTTCTGAAATATTTTATGATCACGGTGAAGATATTTTTGGTGGTCCTCCTGGCTCTCCAGATGAAGATGGTGATCGTTTTATCGAAATTTGGAACCTAGTATTCATGCAGTACAACCGCCATGCAGACGGAACAATGGAAGCATTACCTAAACCTTCTGTTGATACGGGCATGGGTTTAGAACGCATTTCAGCAATAATGCAGGGTGTCCATAGTAATTACGAAATTGATATTTTCCAAGGGTTAATTAAAGATACTGCACAGCTTCTTCAATGTAACGACTTAGCGCATAAATCCTTACGTGTTATCTCTGATCATATTCGTTCATGTAGTTTTTTAATTGCCGATGGTGTTATGCCTTCAAATGAAGGACGTGGTTATGTTTTGCGTCGTATTATTCGTCGTGCAGTGCGCCACGGTCATAAGTTAGAAGCAAAAGAACACTTCTTTCATAAGTTAGTGGCTTCATTAGCAAAACAAATGGGTGAAGCTTACCCTGAGTTAATTAGTCAACAAGCAATTATAGAAAAAATCTTACGGATAGAAGAAGAGCAATTTGGCCGAACACTTGATCGCGGCATGGTTTTACTTGAAGACATGTTAGCTAATCTTAAGGGTGATACAATTTCAGGCGAAGATACTTTTAAACTTTATGATACTTACGGATTTCCTGCTGATTTAACTGCGGATATTGCACGTGAACGACAATTAAAAGTTGACCATAAGGGGTTTGATATTGCCATGGGGTTACAGCGCGAACGTGCGCAAAAAGCGAGTCAATTTGGTGCAGACTATAATAACGAACTTAAGTCTGACCATACAACAGAATTTAAAGGCTATACCCGTAATGAATTCTCTTCAACAATTGTTGAGTTATTCAATAGTGAAGCATCGGTTGCTGAATTAAAAGCAGGCGAGCAGGGGATTGTCATTTTAGATAAAACACCATTTTATGCTGAATCAGGTGGTCAAGCAGGCGACCAAGGTTTGTTGCATATTGATGAAGGTGTTTTTGAAGTGCATGACACGACTAAAATGGGTAATGCATTTGCCCATAAAGGTATTGCACGCACTAACGTTGGCGTTAATCGCCGTGTTAAAGCTGAAATAAATATTGAGCGTCGAACAGCTGTTGTTAAAAATCATACGTCAACACATCTGCTGCATACCGCCTTACGTCATGTATTAGGTGATCACGTTACACAGAAAGGTTCATTGTGCGATGCTGAAAAATTACGTTTTGATTTCTCTCATTTTGAAGGGGTAACCGCGGAAGAGCTACAAACGGTAGAACGTTTAGTTAATCAACAAATTCGTAATAACTTAGCGCGTGAAACGCAATTAATGCAAATTGATGATGCTAAAGAAAAAGGCGCGATGGCATTGTTCGGTGAGAAATACGACGATGAAGTGCGAGTAGTTACTTTAGGTGAATTTTCTACAGAACTCTGTGGTGGTGTTCATGTTGAGC
>JASDWX010000043.1:0-1775 GCA_041890515.1 Alteromonadaceae bacterium | reverse complement strand
GGATGTGTTAAAATAGTGTCTGAATCCGGCATTGCTGCTGGCATACGTCGTATTGAAGCTGTTTCTGGTGAAGGTGCACTTGCTTATACAGAACAGCAAAGCTCAAGTTTATTAACAGTCGCTTCTTTGGTGAAATCTGATATTACAAATATGCCAGGTAAAGTTGAGCTATTAATTAGTCGTGGCAAGCAACTCGAAAAAGAAATTCAACAACTTAAACAACAGTTAGCGGCTCAAGCGGGTTCTGACTTAATCGGTAAAGCTGTTGATGTTAATGGCGTAAAAATACTTATTGCAGATTTAGACGGTGCAGAATCTAAAGCACTGCGTGGCATGATGGATGAACTCAAAAATAAAATTGGTTCAGGTATCATTTTATTAGGTACTGCAAGCGATGGGAAAGTGGGTTTAATTGCGGGTGTGACGAAAGACTTAACCGGACAAGTAAAAGCCGGTGATCTCGTTAATGCTGCTGCTCAGCATGTTGGTGGTAAAGGTGGTGGGCGTCCAGATATGGCTCAAGCGGGTGGAAGCCAGCCTGAGCACTTAACACTCGCCTTAGACGCTGCAAAAGCTTGGTTAACAGATAAGTTATCGTAATATAAGACAACGTCAGTATATTTAATTAAGGAGCTTTTTAGCTCCTTTTTTATTACTTAACCTGTAATACAGCAAAATAATCAAATATTTGTTAATTGAATGTTAGTCTCTATTTATTACAACACTAATAATAACAAATAGTTGCAAATAATATGAAAAAATCACTTTATTGCTTCAATAAGCTTGTTAGAATGCCAATATTGGTTATAAGTACAAAGTTAATAACCTATTATCACTTGTGATACTAAAATATTTATAAATAATGGAAAAACTGAGTCGTAGTGAACTTAAGTAACTATTTTTTACAAAGATTTTAATTTTTATTATGTACTTTGACCAAAATTAAACTAAATTTATTACTAGCTTATAATTTTTTAGTGGACTGGCTTTTAAACATAAAGGATATTTGGATGTTAATTTTAACTCGTAGGGTTGGTGAAACGTTAATGATCGGTGACGAAGTTACCGTAACTGTTTTAGGTGTGAAAGGTAATCAAGTGCGCATTGGTGTCAATGCTCCAAAAGAAATCTCTGTTCATCGTGAAGAAATTTATATGCGTATTCAGGCAGAAAAAACAGGAAGTGACAGTGTTGAAGACGAAACAGGGAATAAGTTTTAACTTTATCTATTGGACCCATTAAAAAAGTCGGCATTTGCCGACTTTTTTAATGGGTAAAAATTAGTTTTTATATCGTGAATTTATAGAATAATAACGTTTGAAGCATGAAAAATAACCGTCTTGATGGAAATCTCGGCAAACAGACGTAAAAGTGCAGAAAAATCGAAAAAAATGTTTGACTTATTTTCTCGATCCATTAATATTCGCACCCACTGGAGATGTGACCGATTGGTCGAAGAGGCTGACCTGTTAAGGGAGTATCTAGTTTGCAACTAGATTGAAGTTTTTTATTTAAAGGGTATTATAAATACGCATTAAATCTCAATAGTGAATAAGTAAATTTGGAGAGCTGTCCGAGTGGCCGAAGGAGCTCCCCTGCTAAGGGAGTAACGGCTTTAAATCCGTTCGAGAGTTCGAATCTCTCGCTCTCCGCCATTACTTTATTAAAGGTAACTTTTATAAAAGTAATAATTGCAAAGCAATTTGCTATCTTTAGACTAAGATATAAAACATAGTTCATGTGAGGGCGCGTAGCTCAGCTGGATAGAGTACCTG
>JASDWX010000042.1:14948-23276 GCA_041890515.1 Alteromonadaceae bacterium | reverse complement strand
GTTGTATTTCATTTAAATCATCTGCAGTGAAATTACTATGCTTTATCATGCGCATAATAGTTTCTGCGCTCATATTACCTTGATGAATAACCTGTACGCTTCTCTCATGAGAAGGTTTCCCTGTTGTGTGTATCTTCTGCTTTATAATCTTTTGAGCAATGTTCCCCTTTAAATCGTTTTCATCAAATTCCATAACAATCACTTTACTGTCACTATTATCTAAAATCACTTCAATACTGTGATCAACTTCATTATCACTTTTAGAGAGCCAATGTAATTCTTGATGAATATCACCGTCGCCATCGATGACCACGTTATAATTATCATGATGAATATTTTGACTTGTTAAACTTTCGATCAGTTTTTCACGGATATTATCTGGTACATCGACAAGGAGTTCTCTTAACGCTTCTGGATTATTCATCACCGATGAGGAAACATCCTTAGTTGTTACTTCTCCATCTACGCTTACAAAAATATTCATGCTGTCATTTGCACTCTCAACAACTTTTATTTCAACTTCTTCACGTAGCGCATTATCTGTTATCATCGCTAATGCTGAAACGCTGCACGCAGCGCCTAATAATGAAAGTGTTAAGGCAATTACCGTTTTATTAAATAATTTCATAAGGGTTTCCTATCAATTTTATGTAATGTGCGTTGAAGTTATTTACTTCACGCTCTGCACTGTACATTGCGATTTTTATACCAACAAAAAAAACATCTATAAAACAGATAAATACTAAATAATTTAAAATTAACATTTGGGTAACCCCCTTATATGAGGACTTAGATCTCCCGATATCAGGACTTTATTTTCTGATTAGACTGCAATACGTAATAGCTTTTTATAAGTTTATGTTTTGTTGGCTATTTATATTTCTAATCAATTGGCATTATACTTGATTGTATTCATACCATTATTCACTCACCTCTGGACAACTATGTCATTACGCAGTTACTTATTTGCTCTGATCGGTAGCTTGATCATTCTTCTCACCATTACTCAACTATTTCTTGTTTATTGGATTGAACAAAACCTCGGTCAAGAAGTTAATGTTCAAGCTCGAAATCTTAGTGAACAAGTTTTTGAGTTAGCATTTGAATAATTAAATAAAGACACGGAAAGCATGGCAAAAGTAAAATTGATTTCTGAAAATATAACTGTTGATGGGATTACAGTGATCACCGAAGATGCAGTTGGCAATAGAAAAATTATTTTCAATAAACCCGCTCCCGCAATTATTAATCAAGATAATATCGCTAAACCAAAAGAAATAAAGCCCATTAAAATAAATATTGAAGAAGAAAACTTACACCTTGTAAAAAAAGAAATAAAAACAATTGTAGATCGCATCTATCAGAAAAAGGATGCCTTATCATCTGATATTATTACTCAAGAACATAATGTCATTGTTCACTCCCCTGAGATGGTTAGCCATCAATGGGTAAAGGGTCTTTCTCCTCAAAGAAAAACTAAACAGTTACTTCAAAATATCCAATGGGTATTGATACTTTGCGGCATCACCGCCTTAATAGCTGCATACTGGTTAAGTACACAATTTAATAAGCCGTTAGCACTACTTTCTGCGGGTTTTAGAAAATTAGCCAACGGTGATTATAAACATCATGTCGCTGAACAAGGTATCCAAGAAATGCGTAATACTATTAAGCATTTTAACGACATGGTAAAACGGCTAGATCATCTAACGCAAGCAGAGCAGCAGCACAATGAAATTAAGCACCTAGCTGAATTAGGCGAAGTGAGTAGAGGTTTAGCACATTCATTAAGAAACCCTATTCATACAATAGGTTTATCTATTGAACAATTAAATGACAACGATTTAACGCCTGAATATCGAGCTAAATTAATTAAAACGATTCAGAATAAAATTATTCATATTGATAGAAACATTAAAGCGTTGCTTGAACTTACGACAAGTGGGCTAAATCGTGATGATAACATTCCAATACTCCCTGTTGTTCAAGACATAATGCTTGAGTATAAATCTTGCCAGATAATGCCTTAAATATTTGAAGTGGATATTGCTCCTGAATTGTCCATTATGGGTGCAGAGTCAGAAATAAGAAGCATACTTCATACAATGATTATTAATTCATGTGAGAGTAATAGTAATCGCGCTCATCCAGATAAGCAACTAACTATTGAAGTCTTTGACCAGGGCAAAGGTTTAGAAAGCAAAATTGAAAATAGTTTATTTCAACCTCATATTTCTACAAAACCAGAAGGTGCGGGCATGGGGCTTTATATCGCTAAACGCATTATTTCATTGCATTACAATGGTAATATTTTCTTAAAAAATCAATATTTAAATAATGGAGAAATAGTTGGCTGTTTAGCTCAGGCCGACTTTAATATTTTACGCATCACAAAAACAGGATAGCATGATCATGAATATACTAGTTGTTGAAGACGAACATGACCAACGCGAATTAATTTGCGATATTTTACTCGCCAGTGGTTTTCAGGTTATGAGTGCTGATTGTGTTGAAGATGCGATTCTGAAAATAAAATGCAATGCTTATGATGTTATTTTTTCTGATTGGAAACTTGGCGCGCTATCTGGCTTAGATTTATTAAACTATGTACGTAGAAACCAAGCAGAAATTGGGTTTATCATCGCGACAGCATATGGCACAATAAATCATGCAGTAAAAGCATTACAACAAGGTGCTGATGACTATTTACCAAAACCATTTAAACGTCAAGAATTGATATTAACGATCAATAAAGCCTATAAAGCGTTTCAGCTGCGTGGACAAAACAAAGCCCTTAGCGCTCAACTCAGTGAGCAAAATCAACTGGTAAGTTTAGTGGGTAAAGCGCCCTGCATGCAGAAAGTGTATCAGCGTATAAGTAAAATTTCAGCAACGAATGCTACCGTACTTATCTTGGGTGAAAGTGGAACAGGTAAAGAGCTTGCCGCGAGAGCTTTACATGACAATTCAAACAGATCTCATGAAAAATTTGTAGCAATTAACTGTGGTGCAATTGCCGAATCAATAGCCGAAGCAGAACTCTTTGGAGCAGAAAAAGGCGCATATACGGGGGCTAACTCAAGTAAAACTGGCCGCTTTGAAGCCGCAAATCATGGCACTATTTTTCTTGATGAAATAGGTGAATTGTCACCATCATTACAATCGCATTTATTGCGTTTCCTTCAAGAAAGTACAATCACAAAACTGGGCAGTAATGACGAAATAAAACTTGATGTCAGAGTTATCGCTGCGACGCATAGAAATTTAGTTAAGGAAGTTGAAAATGGCAATTTCCGAGAAGATTTATTCTATCGATTAAATGTTGTTCCAATTAAAATTCCGGCATTACGCGAGCGACAAGAAGATATTGCCATGTTGGCGGATCATTTTATTCAGTTACATACAAAACAGTATCAAAGTGAACCTAAAAAATTATCACCTGAATGTTACCGTTTATTACTTGAATATCACTGGCCTGGAAATGTTCGTGAATTATCTAATCGTATCGAACGTTACGTATTACTTGACGATGAAGAAGAGTTGACTCAACACATTTTCCCTAACGTGATTAATGAACAAAATGAGAATGGACTCCCTCCTTTTCAAATGCCTACTTCTGGCTTTAATTGGGAAAAATTTGAACGATATTGCTTATCTAAAGCATTAAAAATCAACCAAGGTAACAAAACGAAAGCCGCAAAGTATTTAAATTTACCCTATAAGGCATTTTTATACCGTTTGGAAAAATTTCAAATATCGTCAAACATCACATAGTTAGCACAAAAGTACAATTTACTTATGTAACAAGGTTTCAAGTAACCGGTTTTAATTCCTAAAACATATAACCATTATATTGAGATGATCTAAACTTAATTTATGTTTAATTGATTTGAGTCACAATAAATTTTGTGTTAAATCAAAATTAAACAAGCCTTAAGGATGAGGAGAATGGGATTAATTAAGTTTCGGGGTAGTAAATATGAGTATTATTTGGAGAAACCATGCAAGTCGACTGATGGAATTCGTTAATAGTAATAACGAAGTTCAAGCACACCTTTATCTTGAGCAGTTAATGCTGTTCCCTGTAGATATTCAAGATAAGATAATCAATGACATTAGCCACTTGGCACATTGTAATTGTGAGTCCGTATCAAACATCATTAGTCAATATACGATGTTTGAGCTTAAATGATCGGTGTAGTAACTATCGGGATAATTGTTGTTCTCTTAGTTTTGAAACTTTATCTCGCAAATCAGCAGCTTGTTCAAACTCTAAATTTTGAGCATGGGCTAACATCTCTTTTTCAAGCTGCTTGATTTTTTCATCAATATCTTTTATTGACAATATCTTATAATCTGCGGCTTGTTCAGCCACATTTAATAGCGTGTTACTAGAAGATACCGTCCCGTTATGGAGTGCATCACTGATTTTGCTTACCACGCCTCTAGGCGTAATATTATTATCTAGATTATATTGGTGCTGCATCGCTCGACGACGATCAGTTTCGTCAATCGCTTTTTTCATTGAACCCGTTATTCTCGCGGCATATAAAATGGCTCGACCATTAATATTACGAGCTGCACGGCCAATGGTTTGAATAAGAGAGCGCTCAGAACGTAAAAACCCTTCTTTATCAGCGTCTAATATTGCAACTAATGAAACTTCAGGCATATCCAAACCTTCACGTAATAAGTTAATACCAACAAGTACATCAAACTTACCTAAGCGAAAATCTCGAATGATTTCTACACGCTCAACGGTATCTATATCTGAATGTAAATACCGAGCTTTTACATTATGTTCATCCAAGTAATCAGAAAGGTCTTCTGCCATGAGTTTAGTTAATTTGGTCGCAAGAACAAGCTATTGAATCGCGACACGCTTTCTAATTTCTGACAATAAATCATCAACTTGAGTTTCAACTGGGCGCACTTCAATAATAGGATCAAGTAACCCCGTTGGGCGAACAACTTGCTGAGCAATGTCATCTCCAGACTTCTCTATTTCGTAATTACTCGGTGTCGCTGATACATAGATAGTTTGAGGCGCCAAGGCTTCAAATTCATCAAATTTCATTGGACGATTATCAAGGGCTGAAGGTAAGCGGAAACCATAGTTCACTAGGTTTTCTTTTCGTGAGCGATCTCCTTTATACATCGCCCCTATTTGAGGTACGGTAACATGAGACTCATCAATAATTAACAAACCATCATCAGGTAAATAATCAAACAAAGTCGGTGGCGACTCCCCTTCCTCGCGCCCTGATAAATAACGAGAATAATTTTCAATGCCCGAGCAGTAGCCCAACTCTGTCATCATTTCAATATCAAATTGCGTACGTTGCACAATACGCTGTTCTTCAACTAAACGGTTATTATCTTTTAAAAATGTTGAACGTTCTTTTAATTCGATTTTTATTTTATCAATTGCTGATAATATTTTATCTCTTGGCGTTGCATAATGCGTTTTAGGGTATACCGTGACTCGGTCCAACGTTCGGTCAACTTGTCCGGTAAGTGGATCAAACATTGATAAACGTTCTATTTCTTCATCAAATAACTCTATACGTAACGCCAAACGATCAGATTCGGCAGGAAATATATCAATAACATCGCCACGAACTCGGTAGGTCGCTCGCTGAAAAGCGGCATCATTACGTTTGTACTGTAATTCCGCCAAACGACGTAATATATCTCGCTGATTAATGATATCGCCAACACTGATATGGAGCATCATTTTTAAGTAGGAGTCTGGATCACCTAAACCATAAATAGCAGACACAGAAGCGATTATAATAACGTCTCGGCGTTCAAGCAGCGCTTTGGTCGCAGACAATCTCATTTGCTCAATATGCTCATTTACAGAGGCATCTTTCTCTATAAAAGTATCCGTTGTTGGAACATAGGCTTCTGGTTGATAATAATCATAATAAGAAACAAAATATTCAACAGCGTTATTTGGAAAGAACTCCTTCATTTCACTATAAAGTTGCGCTGCAAGCGTTTTATTGGGTGCAATCATCATGGTTGGACGATTTAATGTGGCGACAACATTAGCGATAGTAAAGGTCTTTCCTGAGCCTGTTACCCCAAGGAGAGTTTGATGCGCTAAACCGCTTTCAAGACCGTCAAGTAATTGTTTAATCGCGGTAGGCTGATCGCCATTAGGTGTGTAATCTGACTTCAAGTCCATCGTTTTCATGATGACACTTCCTTGCCTTCAGCAAATTCGTGTGGGAATTGCTTATCAAATAAACGGTAAGAGATCATTGCCATAATAAAGTTCCCAACAACACCACCAATGAAGAAGCCTTCAAGACCATAGTAAACACTGCCTAAATAAGCTAATGGTACATAGCATACAAAGAGGCGAATAACGCTAAGCATTAGTGCTACCATAGGTTTATGCAAAGCATTAAAGGACGAATTAGTTAAAATTATAACGCCCTGCAATCCATAGCCTAATGGCATTACCCACATAAATAACACAATTATATCTGCCACAGCTTTTTCTTTAGAGAAAACATCAGCAATGAAAGGAGCAATTAAAACGAGCAGTAAATATATAAGTAGTTGCCAAATAAGTACAAACTTTATTGATACTTTAAAACTTTTTTCAACGCGATGCATGTTACCCGCACCAAAGTTTTGGCTGATAAAAGGTGGAAGCGTCATAGACATAGCCAAAATAACTAAACATGCTATAGATTCAATACGTGAGCCAACACCAAAAGCAGCAACAGCAGAATCACCATAACTTGCTACAATCGCGGTTAAAATCGCCGCAGCGATAGGTGTAAGCATGTTAGCGCCTGCAGCAGGTAAACCAATATGTAAAATCCCCTTGCTTGAAGCAATAAATGTTTTCAACGATAAAAGCTGGGTATGAATCAATTGACGTCTTACACCCACGATATATAAAACAAGTAATAATCCAAAAACCCAAGACATTAACGTTGCGATTGCAGCCCCTTGTATTCCCATCGCGGGAATAGGCCCTAAACCAAAAATAAATATAGGGTCTAATATTGCATTAATTAAACCCGCACTACCCATTATGATACTGGGTGTTTTCGTATCACCCGATGCTCTTAAAATAGCATTGCCGATCATTGGTCCAATTAAACAAATACTACCAATAAACCAAATATCCATATATGCATGAATTAAAGGTAATAAAGCTTCACTCGCACCCAGTAAGAGAAATATTTCATCCGTAAACAAATAACCAGCAAAAGATAAAAGACCAACAACAATCGCCGCTAAATATATAGCCGCAGTACCAGAATTTTTTGCAGACTCATCGTTGCCTTTCCCTAAGGCTTTTGCAATCACCGCTGATGTACCAATACCTAAACCAATGGTTAAACTGATCACAGTGAAAGTAATAGGAAACGTAAAACTTATTGCTGCGAGCGGCTGCGTTCCCAGTAAGCCAACAAAAAAGGTATCAACCAAATTAAAGGTCATTAATAAAACCATCCCATAGATCATAGGGATAGTCATACGCTTAATAGTATCTGCTACTGGATCTTCAAGTAAATTAATTGGATTATTTTTATTTATGTGGATCATTTAATCTAAGCTATTGATTGTCTTTGCGGGAAAATACAAAAGTATTGTAAAAGATAGTGATAAGACGCGCTATGTATATATTTTATTTCACCTGCATTTATATTATTTTCACATAAATATAAAGGTTATAAACAATAAATAATAAGTTTTTTATACCTACTCTTTCGTATAACTCACAGCCAATAGCCTTAAACTCAAGTATTGAACAAAAATCACACTAACATAGCTAAAAAGATAAGACATACAATTAAACCACTGTTATTTATAGTTAATATAAAAGCACCTCAAATATTGCACTTTAGCTACAACATGCATTCCTTCGTTGAAGTTACTATTTTTTACACTTTCATTCACAAAGTTATCCACAGATTTGGTGGATAACTTTACGTAATACACGCTTACAATACTCAAGCGTGAAAATAGCACTAAATTTGGAGATAAAGCAGACTGAGTGACGACAAAATAAGCAAACAAACAAAATAATGATTTATTTATAAATTTTGTGTTGACAGTTCCCCCACAGGCATTTATTATCTCGCCCCGTTAGCCAAGACGCTTGGCAAACAAAACAATTCCTCAATAGCTCAGTTGGTAGAGCAACGGACTGTTAATCCGTTTGTCCCTGGTTCAAGTCCAGGTTGAGGAGCCAAATTAGAATAATGGCTTTTTTAAATTTTGAAAGCGGTTATGTACAGAACAATTCCTCAATAGCTCAGTTGGTAGAGCAACGGACTGTTAATCCGTTTGTCCCTG
>JASDWX010000042.1:0-14848 GCA_041890515.1 Alteromonadaceae bacterium | reverse complement strand
GAGCAACGGACTGTTAATCCGTTTGTCCCTGGTTCAAGTCCAGGTTGAGGAGCCACATTGAAAAGCCTGCAATTATTTGCAGGCTTTTTTATTAATTAAAAAATCGTTATATTTCAGTTGATATATAACGATGATGTAAAGAATAATTCCTCAATAGCTCAGTTGGTAGAGCAACGGACTGTGCTTAAATAAAGTCGCGTTTGTCCCTGGTTCAAGTCCATACCTAATAAAGAGCTAAGGAGCCACATTGAAAAGCCTGTAAATTATGATAGGTTTTAATTATCTAAATTTACATTTCATCCAATCGAATAATCAAACTAGACGTATCCCAACGGTTACCCCCTTTTTGCTGAACGGTTTCATAGTAACCGTCTAATTTTTTAGTCACGGTTAAATCAGCACCAATTTTTTCTGCCTCTTCAAATGCCATACCTAAATCTTTTCTCACCCAATCTACTGCAAAACCAAAATCAAATTCTCTAGCACACATTGATTTACCACGATTATCCATTTGCCATGAACCTGCAGCACCTTTGGAGATTGTTTCTAACAGCTTATCAGTGTCGAGACCCGCCTTTTGGGCAAAGTTAAGACCTTCTGCTAAGCCTTGTACGGTATTAACGAAACATATTTGATTAACCATCTTAGCTAACTGCCCAGAGCCAGCCTTGCCCATCAGTTGGCTAAAACGAGCATAAACGTCCATTACCGGTTTTACTTGTTCAAAAATATTTTCTTCGCCACCAGCCATAATAGTTAAAGCACCATTTTCTGCGCCCGCTTGGCCTCCAGAGACGGGTGCATCAATAAAATGCTTATTTTGTAATGTTGCTAGTGAATAAAGATCTCTTGCAAGCCCTGCTGAAGCCGTTGTGTGGTCAACCAAAATAGCACCTACAGATAAACCAGCAAATACGCCGTTATCACCTAAAATGACTTGTCTAACATCACTATCATTACCAACACATGAAAAAACCACCTCGCAGCCTTGAGCCGCTTCTTTTGGGGTTTTGGCTAAGTGACCACCAAACTCTTTGACCCATTGCTCAGCCTTCTCAATAGTACGGTTATAAACACAGACATCAAAACCTGCTTTTTGTAGATGCCCTGCCATCGGATAGCCCATGACGCCAAGACCAATAAATGCTATTTTTTTCATACGATCTCCATTAACGATCTGTTAAATGATCCTTTGTTGGTCATTTATAAAGTGTGAATATAAGTTTATCAAAATGGTTACTCTTTCACATCCATGTGACCTTGACATACCGTTCGTCCTGAACATAAAAAGCACATTACTTTCATAATGGGCTCTCATAATTTTTATCTCATATGTTTAGTTAATTAAATATATTCTACTGAAACAATCTCATATTCTACTACGCCACCGGGGATAGTAATTTCAACTTCAGAATCAACTTCTTTACCAATTAAGCCACGTGCAATAGGTGAGTTTAATGAAATACGACCTGTTTTAAAGTCTGCTTCATCATCACCTACAATTTGATAGGTCACTTCAACTTCAGTATCAATGTTCAATAAAGTAACCGTTGTACCAAAAATAACTTTGCCATGATTAGGTATTTTCGTGATATCGATAACTTGTGCATTACAAAGTCGCCCTTCAATGTCTTGAATACGCCCTTCACAAAAACCCTGTTCTTCTTTCGCTGCATGGTATTCAGCATTTTCTTTTAAATCGCCATGCTCACGTGCAGTAGCTATATCTTTTACAATACGTGGACGCTTTTCTGTTTTTAAAACTCTCAGCTCTTCATGTAATAAATCAGAGCCACGAAGGGTCATTGGATATTTAGTCATTTTTCTCTTCTTTTTCAAATGATAAAGGTGGCTTACTTAAAAAGTATAACCACCCTTATATAAAAACTTTTAATAAGGTATTTATTTATAGTAAATAAATACCTTACATAATTCGATATTAATTACATTGTTTATGTAATTCTTGTATCGACGTCACCGTATTCCTGTCATCAGCTGCGTGTGATTGGCAAGTTGCAAATGCTGCATTTAAGGTAGTGGTATATGCCACTTTATAGCGCAATGCTCCCCCACGCAAGACTTTAGAATCTTCAATCGCTTTACGACCTTCTGTGGTGTTAATAATATAGTTATATTCACCATTTTTGATTCTATCAAGAATATGCGGTCGACCTTCTTGCACTTTATTCACTAGGCGACATGGAATATTAGCTTCACCTAATATCACTGCAGTTCCATGAGTAGCATCAACGTCATATCCTAAAGCAACCAATTGTTTCGCTAATTCAACGACACGAACTTTATCACTATTACGAACAGAAATTAATGCCCTACCAGATTTAGGTACTGAAACACCTGCACCTAAACAAGCTTTTGCATAGGCTTCTTCAAACGTATTACCCACACCCATAACTTCACCCGTAGAGCGCATTTCAGGTCCTACTAATGGGTCACTGCCATGAAACTTATTAAACGGAATAACAACTTCTTTCACTGAGAAGTATGGAGGAATAATTTCTTTAGTGATCCCCTGTTCTTTCAATGATCTGCCAGCCATAACACGAGCACCCACTTTTGCTAAAGGTACTGCTGTTGCTTTCGAAACAAATGGAATGGTACGAGCAGCACGGGGATTCACTTCAATAATGTAAACTTCGTTGTCTTTTACAGCCATTTGCGTATTCATTAAACCAATAACACCCAGTTCAAAAGCTAAGTCTGTTACTTGTTGACGCATTACATCTTGTACTTCTTGACTTAAACTGTATGCAGGTAATGAACATGCCGAATCACCAGAGTGAACACCAGCTTGCTCAATATGTTGCATAATGCCACCAATAACTACATCGGTACCGTCACAAACAAGGTCAATATCAACTTCAATCGCATCATCAAGGAAATGATCAAGTAATACTGGAGAGTCGTTCGAAACGCTCACAGCTTCTGTCATATAACGACGTAAATCATCTAAGTCATAAACAATTTCCATTGCACGACCACCTAATACATAAGATGGACGAACAACAAGTGGGAAGCCTATCGCTTCTGCTTTAGCCATTGCTTCTTCTAATGAAGTAACTGTCGCATTATCAGGTTGTAATAAACCTAAACGATCTACAGCTTGTTGAAAACGTTCTCTGTCTTCTGCTCTATCGATTGCATCAGGAGAAGTGCCAATAATTGGCACACCAGCTGCTTCTAAAGCACGTGCTAATTTAAGTGGTGTTTGACCACCATATTGCACAATTACCCCTTTAGGTTTTTCAATGCGAACAATTTCTAAAACATCTTCAAAAGTGATTGATTCAAAATATAAACGGTCTGATGTGTCGTAATCTGTTGAAACGGTTTCAGGGTTACAATTCACCATAATGGTTTCATAACCGTCTTCACGTAATGCTAATGCAGCATGAACACAACAATAATCAAATTCAATACCCTGACCAATGCGATTTGGACCGCCACCTAAGATCATGATTGATTCTTTATCTGTCGGGTTAGCTTCACATTCTTCATCGTATGTTGAATACATGTATGCGGTGTCTGAACTAAATTCTGCAGCACAAGTATCAACACGTTTATAGACAGGGAATATGTCAGCGTTGTGACGCTTCTTACGCACTTCAGCTTCAGCAACACCAATTAAATCGGCAAGACGAGAATCAGCGAAACCTTTACGTTTTAGTTTACGTAAATAATCGGCTGTTAATACTTTTAAGCCACCTTCAGCAACTTTTGCTTCTTCTAATACAATATCTTCAATTTGAATTAAGAACCAACGGTCAATCATTGTTAAGCGGTATATGTCGTCAACCGTTAAACCTAAACGGAATGCATCTGCAATATACCAAATACGGTCAGAACCTGCTTCTTGAAGCTCGTGCATAATTTTAGTTTTTGCACCCGGTTGAGTTACATCAACCATAGAGTCAAAACCATTCACGCCAACTTCTAAGCCACGTAATGCTTTTTGAAGTGATTCTTGCTGATTACGACCAATTGACATAACTTCGCCAACTGACTTCATTTGCGTTGTTAATCTGTCTTCACAACCCGCAAATTTTTCAAAGTTAAAGCGTGGAATTTTAGTCACAACATAATCGATAGTTGGCTCAAATGACGCGGGTGTTGCGCCGCCAGTAATATCGTTCGTTAACTCGTCAAGCGTATAACCTACTGCTAATTTTGCCGCAATTTTTGCAATGGGGAAACCCGTTGCTTTTGAAGCAAGTGCTGATGAACGAGAAACACGAGGGTTCATCTCAATAATAACCATACGGCCAGTATCAGGACAAATACCAAATTGTACGTTTGAACCACCTGTTTCAACACCAATTTCACGTAATACCGCAATCGATGCATTACGCATGATTTGGTATTCTTTATCCGTTAGCGTTTGGGCCGGAGCAACTGTAATTGAATCACCGGTGTGAATCCCCATCGGGTCAAAGTTTTCAATCGAACAAATAATGATACAGTTATCATTTTTGTCACGAACCACTTCCATTTCATATTCTTTCCAACCAATTAATGATTCATCAATCAATAATTCTGAGGTTGGAGAAAGGTCTAAACCACGCGTACATATTTCAGTAAATTCTTCGATATTGTATGCAATACCGCCACCTGTGCCACCCATAGTAAATGAAGGTCGGATAATACAAGGGAAACCTAAAATCTTACTTGCTGCGTGCGCTTCTTCAATTGTATGCACAATTTCAGCATTGGGTGTGTCTAAACCAATCGCTTTCATTGCTTTGTCAAAACGAGAGCGATCTTCTGCTTTATCAATCGCATCGGCTGTTGCGCCAATCATTTCAACATTAAATTCTTTTAATACGCCTTTGGCTTCAAGCTCTAAAGCACAGTTCAACGCCGTTTGACCACCCATTGTAGGTAATACAGCACAAGGACGTTCTTTTTCAATAATTTTACGAACAACTTCCCAGTGAATAGGTTCGATGTAAGTTGCATCGGCCATTTCTGGATCAGTCATTATTGTTGCTGGATTTGAGTTAACTAAAATAACTCGGTAGCCTTCTTCACGAAGCGCTTTACAGGCTTGTGCACCCGAATAATCAAACTCACATGCTTGACCAATAACAATTGGGCCAGCGCCTAAGATCAAGATACTTTTTAAATCAGTACGTTTTGCCATTTTTCAGTTCTCTCTTATATCTTGTTTAAGGGCTAAGCTTTTGCTTCATTCATTAAATCAATGAAATGATCAAATAATGGTGCGGCATCTGCTGGTCCTGGGCTTGCTTCTGGATGACCTTGGAAACTAAATGCTGCTTTGTCTGTACGATGAACACCTTGAATTGAATTATCAAATAACGAGACGTGTGTTACTTTCAAGTTTTCTGGCATTTTGTTTTCATCAATAGCAAAACCATGGTTCTGCGCAGTAATCATTACAACATTACGTTCAAAGTCTTTAACTGGATGATTACCACCATGGTGGCCAAATTTCATTTTCACGGTGCCAGCACCACTTGCTAAACCAAGTAATTGGTGACCTAAACAAATGCCAAAGATTGGCGTTTCTGTTTCTAAAAATGATTGTATTGCAGATATTGCATAATCACATGGTTCTGGATCACCAGGGCCATTTGATAAAAATATTCCGTCTGGATTCATCGCTAATACAGCTTCAGCAGACGTTTGTGCTGGCACTACAGTTACTTTACAACCACGGTCTACTAACATACGTAGAATATTGCGTTTAGCACCGAAATCGTAAGCAACCACATGAAACTGTGAGTTTTCAGGCGTAATGTGACCTTTTCCTAATTCCCAACTTCCTTCTGTCCATTGGTATTGTTCTTTCGTTGAAACAACTTTTGCTAAATCCATACCTTTAATGCCTGGAAATGCTTTGGCTTGAGCTAAAGCCTCTTTTTCTGCGCTTTCTGTGATTGAATCAACTGTCATGATACAACCGTTTTGAGCACCTTTCTGACGAAGGATACGCGTTAATTTACGCGTATCGATATCTGCTATACCTAAGATATTACGTTCTTTTAGGTAGTCGCTTAAATTCTGTTCATTTCGAAAATTACTCGCTAAAAGCGGTAAGTCACGAATAACTAAACCTTTTGCCCAAATAGTGTTTGATTCTTCATCTTCACTATTAGTACCCGTATTACCGATATGCGGATACGTTAAGGTAATAATTTGCTCTGCATATGATGGGTCGGTAAGAATTTCTTGGTAACCGGTCATTGAAGTATTGAATACTACTTCACCAACAGCCGCTCCGTCTGCACCAATAGCGGTGCCTTTAAATACAGTGCCGTCTTCAAGCACTAAAATGGCAGATTTAGTCAATTTAACCTCCGTAAAGAAGAAAGAAGCTTAACGATGTACAACTAAAAAAACATCATTAAGTATTAATTACGCGTGGTATGTTTCCTAATGAAACACCCACAAAAAATGTCAAAAATTTCGTTATCACTAACAGAACCACTAAATTTTTGACAAAATCCACTTATTTTACGCTTGTAACACATTTTCGTCTAGTGATAATTGTAAAAAACTAAGTGTTTAATTCAATATTTAGTTAAAACAGCTAAAAGTAACTGTTTTCTTTCATATTTGTTTATTTTAAGCCTAAAACATCTTGCATATCATAAAAGCCATTATCCGCTTCACTTAACCAGAATGCGGCTCTCATCGCACCTAATGCAAAAGTCATTCTTGAACTTGCTCGATGGGTGATTTCTAACCGTTCACCAATATCAGCAAAAAAAGCAGTATGCTCACCTACTATGTCACCAGCACGCACAGTGGCAAAACCAATGGTTTCTTTGTCTCGTTCACCTGTAATGCCTTCGCGGCCATAAACAGCCACTTTATTTAAGTCTCTACCTAACGTATCAGCAATCACCTGCCCCATTTTCACTGCAGTTCCTGATGGCGCATCTTTCTTGAATCGATGGTGTGCTTCAAATATTTCTATATCAGTATAGTCACCAATTGCTTTTGCGGTAACTTCGAGGAGTTTAAACATTAAATTAACGCCCACACTGGTATTTGGCGCTAAAATCACAGGCATGCTCTCTCCTGCTTTTTCAATAATACTTACTTGTTCGTCACTAAACCCGGTAGTACCGATGACGAGTGCTTTATTGTGCTGCTGACACCATTTGATGTTTTCTAACGTGGTTTCAATAGAAGTAAAATCAATAAATACATCGGCATCGAGTAAGTCGTTTAAAGTTGCAGAAGTTTTTTGACCAATCGCGCCAATACCCGCTAATTCGCCTAAATCAAAATGAACAAACGATGATGATGCACGAACGCTGCCACCCACAAGCTCAATAGATTGGTGCTCAACGGCAGCTTGAATTAAGTTGCGTCCCATACGGCCGCTACATCCTAAAATGGCTACTTTTACTTTCATTATTAATCTCTATTAATTTATTTAATGTTCTAATTTTTTAACGCACAAGCGTTAACGGAAATGCCAACTCAACACTATTTGTTAAGTCGTGTGAAACAACACTGACAATTTTGAATTGTTCAGCTACTTTAATCACATGAAAAAAAGCAGTGAAATCAGCAAAGACTTCATCATTATCATCAATAAATGCCCAATCAACACAAATATCAACAGATGAATGAGCAGAGTTATTATAGCTTGCTGCTGTTGATACTATCTTTTTGGTTTTAGCATGTTTTAAGACGATAAATATTTCTTCAAACTCTTTATTAAAACTTTCAATATCCGATAAATAAGCAATTTTATCAGGTGTATGTAATGTACATGGTAAATGGTAACAAGCGTGTGCTGCAGTTATGTCATATTTTTCAAATGCAGCAATATACTCTTTAAATAATGTTATGAGTGCTTGTTCTAACATACATTCCTACTTTATTACGATGTTGCTGTATTATTTTCTGTGCATATAAAAAAGCCCTCAACTGAGGGCTTTAAAAACTAATTAGCTAACAATGGCTAATAATTCAACATCAAATACCAATGTTGAGTATGGAGGTATCGCACCTTGTGAACCTTGCTCACCGTAAGCTAAATTGTAAGGTACGTATAAACGCCACTTAGAACCTTCAGTCATTAACTGTAAAGCTTCAGTCCATCCTGGGATAACGCCACCTATTGGAAATTCAGCAGGTTGACCGCGATCTACAGAACTATCAAAAATGTCACCATTAATGAATGTACCGTGATAATGCGTACGAACAGTACTTGCTGCTGTTGGTTTTTCGCCTTCACCCGTAGCTAATACTTCATATTGAAGACCAGACTCAGTAACAGTTACTTCATCACGCTTAGCATTTTCAACTAAGTACGCTTCGCCTTCCGCTGACTTTTCTTTAGCTGCTGCTTGCTCTAACTCTTCCATTTTTTTAGAGATAACAGAAAATGCTGCATTTAAATCTTCGTCTGATACTTGACTTGCGCTGTTAGCAATCGCATCAGCCAAACCTGCTTGTACTGCAGAAACGTCAAATTCTTTAAAAGGGTTATTACGTAATTGATCACCTAATTGACGACCTACACCATAACTTACACGTTGTTCAATAGTTTCAAATGTATTTTCTGACATGATATTCACTTATGTTTTCACCTACACAATGGTTGTGCAAAACGGCGGTTGGATAAAAAATTCGCGAAAGTTTAACATAAAATGACGCGTGTCAATAGTCTACATTTAAGACATTTTGTTATTTAATATAATCTCCTGTTATGCATACCATTTCTTTATCGTTTTGCTATCACTAAAGATTACGATAGACTAGCGTTAACTTAATGTTAAAGATAAATTTTATGAGTACTCCTGTAGTGATCCCTGTTCCTGAAAAGCGTTTACTGAGCTTATTACCTTTTGGTGTATTTCTCGGCATTTTCCTTGGCACTGGTATTGTGCTTACCCTGCAAGGTGTTGATTTCGCTTTTTATCAGCTGCCTGCCAGTATTGCCATTATTCCAGCTATTTTGGTGGCTATATATTTAGGGAAAGACAGTATTAATGATCAAGTGAGTCAGTTCATCTCTGGCGCTGGTCATTCAAACATCATTACTATGTGTGTCATTTATTTACTTGCCGGTGCTTTCGCAGTTGTCGCTAAAGCAACGGGTAGTGTTGATGCTAGCGTACAATTAGGTTTGTCATTCTTTCCTGATTATTTATTGCTTCCCGGCTTGTTTCTTGTGGCTGCTTTTCTCGCAACAGCAATGGGAACGTCAATGGGCACCATTGCCGCAATTGCACCGGTAGCATTAGGCTTTATAGAATCTGCCGATTTAGATGCTTCAATCGTTGCTGGCTGTATTATCTCTGGTGCAATTTTTGGTGATAATTTATCAATAATATCCGACACCACCATCGCATCTACTCGAAGTCAGGGGGCGCATATGAAAGACAAGTTTAAGGTTAATTTTAAATTTGCTGTACCCGCCGCACTTTTATGTTTACTTATTTATGCTTCAATGGGAGTGAGCATTCCGCATGAGCAAGTTGAAAGTATTAACGTATTAGGCTTGGTGCCATATCTTGTTATTCTAGCTTTAGCACTTATGGGGATAAATGTTTTTCTCGTGTTAATTGTCGGTATTATTCTCGCTGCAGGAATTGGCATGTACGACAATGGTTATCAATTATCGGCTTGGGTAAATGATATAAATACTGGTTTTGGCAGTATGCAGGATATTTTCATTCTATCGCTATTTATTGGTGGTTTAAGTGAACTCATTAAGCGACAAGGTGGTTTAGCGGCATTAACTGATTCAATTGAAGGTTTCGCCCGCAAACTTAACCCTAATAATAAAAAGCGTGCTGCAGGTCTGGGCATTGCTACTTTAGCTTTTACGTGTAATTTTTTCACAGCAAACAATACGGTATCGATTATAGTCACAGGTGAAACAGCTAAAGAACTCGCTGAAGATGGCGAAGTGAGCCCTGCTCATTCGGCTAGCTTATTAGATATTTACGCCTGTATTAACCAAGGTCTGCTGCCTTATGGTGCTCAAGCTTTACTATTAGGTGCTACTTTGAAAATATCACCTATAGAAGTCGTATCAAGCGCTTTTTATCCAATGATTTTACTTGTGGTTGCGAGCATTGCTTTTTGGCGAATCACTAAATAATCCCCCACCATTCTTATTTATTGGTGTTTTTTTTATGTAATAAGCGCGACAGCATTTTGCCTCTGCTACCTTAAGTAATGAAAGCACTAGCGCTAATCAAAGTGATTAATATCTTGCCTATATGTTTACTACAGTGATGTAAAATAGTTTTTCATCAAAAAATAAAGTCAACTGTGTGAGTTCTAGTCAAATTGAAGTTGCTGATTCAACCCTCCCTATTTCTTAAACCTACAAAAAAAATTAATGGAATTTATTAAAAAGACTCAGTGATATTTATAATGTCAAAAGCGATGAGTTAAACAATATTACCAAACAAATACACACTATAGATCTGAACTCATTGAGAAATGAATTGAACTTTTACGTCAGTTAGCGCTCTTACTATATGATAGTGTTTTTCCCCTTAGTGTTTCATGTTTTTATAATGCGTTTACTGGATTTCAGGTAAACGTTTTTTTTTGCCATTTTTCTACAAAAAAAAGCGATAAAATAATAGTTAACTATTATTTTCCAGTAAAATAAAGCTGGCATGACCTAATTGACATTGATATATATAAAATTCAGTGAAGCATTGCTGTTTTCCATCGTTCGATTTATGCTTTATTTCCAAATTTTATAATATGCGTAACACGGTAAGTAACGTCGTTAACAATGCATTAGCTTTTACCTTCGAAAAGCAACATAAAGGATTTTCTCATGGCAGTTCCTATCATTTTTAGGCTAATCACTTCTTGGTATAATAATTTTAAAGATATTGATACTTTACTTTTTATTTATCAATCTAAAAACATTCAAATACAATGAAAGTAATTCAAACAGTCGTATATTTAATGGCAATATTTGCCATTGTAACTTTTTCGTCAACTTCAAAAGGAATAAATACTCAACCTCATATTGAAGTTGTACAGAACACTTGCCTCCTTTTCAAATAGATACACACCAAAGTATTAGGATTCGCGACAGAGATAGTATCGACAGCTCTGTCTAGCACGCCGTATACATTTAACATCAGTATTTACCCATGGGCTAGGTCTTATCATATGGCTTTAAACAAAACAAACACCTGTATCTATTCAATGGCAAGAACCGCTGAACGTGAGAATAAGTTCATTTGGGTCAATACAATAGCAGAGCGTAATGTTTCCCTTATAGGTTTATCAGAACGAAACTTACATATAAATTCATTTGAAGATGCCAAAAAATATATGATAGCTGTGATCCGTGATGATGTTACTCACCAGCTATTAGTAAACAAGGGCTTCAAAGAAGGTATCAATCTATTTGTCGTAAACAATACGCATTCGCTATTAATGTTATTGTCAAAGCGTAAAAGTATTGATTTAATTTTAGCGGATGGATATACGATCAAGTATCGAGCTCAATTTAATAAATTAGATCCCGCTATCTTTAAAATGTTTACCAACTGAATAAAAGCCGTTAGACTATTATTTTGCTTGTAATATAAATACGCCACCTGCGATTATTAAACAATTACGCCATTCAATTAATCAAATGAAAGTAAACGGTCAGATTGATAAAATAATCAGCGAGTGGCAATACCCAGTAATAAGAGTGAATTAAGGCTTTGTCTATATTCTGTAAAAACAGCCCCAGTCAATAATATTATCTATACAGTAATTGAAATAGTCATAATTGAGCGATTTCTTGGCTTAAGTCAATATTGCGATTGGTGACAATTTTCTCAAGTACGATGACTCTATCAACGAGTACATCTAACCTTTGTTGCGTCGCTATAATAGTATGGCTCTCACTGTCTTTTTTAGCACGAATAATTTTTGATTAATCTCTGATTTATAATTAAAATAATTACGTACAAACATTATGAGTAAAATCGGTGATGAAAGTGTCATCAAGACTAAAAATAATTCAAACATGGCTAATCTCCTTTATGCCCGTTGAATTGTTGGTGAAGAATGAGAGTCTCATCAGATCTATTTTTCCATAATGACTTAAGGGTTATTTCGCGCTTTTTCCCACGTCGAACAAGAAGATGTATGTAAACCAGACTTAGACTGATTGCGCTAGCCTTAAATATATTACCTTCTAAATCTCCTGCTGCACCACCAGACATACTGAATATCCCATAAGCTGCATTCATAAAGATATGCATCCAAAGTGGAAACCAGATCCGGTAACCTGATTCACAAAATAACCAAGCAAACCATGTACCGGCTAAAGAAGTTATAGCGAAAGCAGCAAAAGCTGACATAAGATCATGTCCTTGATATATATGTCCCAAACCAAAGATAACTGAACTCACTAGAGCTGAGGGTATAAAACCTAGGCGGCAATATCGAAATAAAACGCCAAATAATACCGCCCTAAATAGAATTTCTTCGAACACACCTGCATATACTGAACCGACCATGATGCCTGACAGCGCTAGGTTTAGTTCGTTACTTAAGTAAGCGTAACCTAATATCATGGGTAAACAACAAGCTACAGCCGCTTTAAAGTAATGTTCAAAGCCCTCTATTTTTAGCCCTAAAATTTCTTGTAAACTCACATCTCTAAATAATAAGCTTGCTGCTAATATTAAGAGGCTATATTTAAATAGATAGCTCGCGGGTGTTAATAACAAATAAGATTGCTGATCCATCACTAATAATGCTTCACTCCAACTTTCTCCCCAGAAATATTTCATCACATAATGACAGAATATAAAGGTGCTTATCATTATCAGTGTTTTAATCTTGTTATTCATATATGCCTGCTTAATTAAAGTTTTAAATTTCAAGTTAAGCATGACGAACAATTAATTGATGGGCGAACCATTAGGGATGTTATTCCCTTCAAAGGTACTGATTACAATTTATAGGGGTGGTTAACAAGCTTCAGGGATTAACAACAAGGCTTGTTTTATAGTATCTACATAGGTACGGGAGACTGGAACAGTGATACCGATAGGTTTCATTACTAATTTCAATCCACCTGCATTGCCCGTACTAAGTTCAACTAATGCAAGATTTACCGCATATGAGCGATGACAGCGATGCACTAATGTTTGTTCTGGTAATTGTTTTAATATGCGAGTAAGTGAGCAACGTAATAATTTATGACTAACCTTGTTGTCTTTCATAATGGCAAGTTCACAATAATTGTCAGCAGATTTTATAAATAAGATCTCCGATAACGATACTTGCAACTCATCGCCTTTATTCTCGCCTGTTAAGGTGAATAACAGAGATGGGACGGCTTTGTGATTAGCTGTACGTTCATTGATATTTTTTATTTCACTTTCATCTTCACTTTCAGATTTACTTCCAATAACTTGTGACAAGACCATTGTTTTTTTTGTGTGATTATTAACAAGGAAAATAAAAACAATCGGAAACGAGCCTATAGCAAAAGTATAGAAAAAAAACAGTAATTGATTCTCCCAATGCCAAATCCCAAGAATCGCGACAACAAAATAACTGTGATTAAACACAGACACTAAGCCTATATAAATAAAAGGAATAATCGAGAAGCGAAATTGGCTTTTAATATTAAGGCGAATTAGCCCGATTTCTAATATACCCGATAACAATAACGCGCAAAAAGTTACCAGACCATAACCTGAAAGTCGTAGATATTTGAATGGGATCGTATGGTTATTCGTGCCAAAAGGTTGAAACACAAATAAAACGAATAAGGTAACCGTAGAAAAAAGTAGTGCCCGTTGAAACACTACTTTTCTGGACGCAGAATCATCCTTCAACCAAAGCTTCATCTTTTAAAATTCATTTTCTCAGTAAACCTATATATTCTTTGGTTTTTTACAAGTAGGCGCGTTACTCGCTTGATAAAAATTTTGAGATTTCGGCAAGTGGACCGTCAATTGATTAATACGCGTTTTATTTGATGGATGGGTAGATATAAATTCTGGCGGAGAACCGTTTGATAGTTTAGCCATATTTTGCCATAAATCGATAGCCGCTGATGGGTCAAACCCAGATTTAGCCATTAAGTCTTGCCCGACAATATCAGCTTCACTTTCGTGCGTTCGGCCATAAGGCATTAGCACACCATATTGTAAACCTAAGCCTAGGCCTGACATCCATAGGTTACGATTATCAACATTTCCAGCTGACAATGCGGTATCTACAACAGCGAGGCCTGTTTGAGATATTTTACTAGAGGACATACGTTCATTCGAGTGGTTTTCAATAACATGCCCTACTTCATGGCCAATAATTGCACCAAGTTGATTTTGATTTTCTGCTACTTTTAAAATCCCTGTGTAAACACCAATTTTACCGCCGGGCAAAGCAAAAGCATTGACTTGTTCAGAGTCAAATACTACCACTTCCCATTCACCTTTATGGGCTGACTTAGGCACGTTAACCGTAATAGCTTTAGCAACACATTGCACATAATTATTCACGGTTGTATCAGTGCTGATTTTTTCTTTCTCTTTTATTTGCTCAAATGAACTTATTCCCATCTTATTGAGATCAGCACTAGGAATAAGCATAATTTGATTTCGGCCAGTTGAAGATTTTGCACAACTTGCTAAAACAACAAGTGCGGCAAGTGTTAATGAGAGAGTAATTTTCTTATTCACAATATTTCCTTCGATGAATAGCTTAAATGAGATCCTTTTCTCTATTCTAAGGAAATTAACAACAAAACTATTCCTCAAAAAATTTTAGAAAGAATTGAGATAAAGCATGCATCTCAATTCATCAATATGTACGACTCTCCTTCTACGGCTCTAAGGCACAAAAAGGAATC
>JASDWX010000041.1:0-23312 GCA_041890515.1 Alteromonadaceae bacterium | reverse complement strand
TTATTTCAGATACGACTATAAAATCCTGATGTCCGGACTTAGTTCGGGTGTCACTAGTACCCCGAACAAAAAAGGTAGTCATATGACTACCTTTAAACTCTTAAATCCCTATACCCTACTGACCAGCCATATCATCTAAATTATCAGATTGCCTGTTATTGGGACGTTGCCTAATATGCGGTATTGTATTTGAGTTTCCTCCAACATAAACAGCATCTATTTGACCATTTTGTGTCATTCTTAATGCAGTACTAATTGATGTGAGGTTGGTATTTCCTTCTAATCTAACTGCTGAAATATTTCCATTATTATCAGCTACAGCACCTACTATTCTACGTTTACCAGTCATGTTTTTCCCCTTAAAGGAATCGTTTTCATTGAATTATGATGACTTATAAACTAGAATTTGATTCGTAATCACGGCATCTAGTAAATAAGTCTTGTTTTTAATTAAAGCAAAATGGCTAATGCCCGAGAAAAAGAGCTTTTAGAGTCGGATCTAATTGCTCTTTTTTTTTGCCTATAGAAAAGTTCTTTCTATGCTCACATTGTAACATGCTTCAATTAACTATCAAACAAAGCAACTCCTAAACAGTCAAATAAAGCCATTTAATTAATATGTGAGCCAAATGTATCAAGATATCACGAAGAATACCTACTAATGCCATTTTGATACGCACAATATGTGCATATTGCCCATAGTGTACGTCAATTCGCGTACTGTATATTTTATCAGCATAGTATATTAATCCTAGATCAAGTTAAAATTCTTCTCCTCGTTGCTCAGGCTTCGCCCTCGTCGTCGAAGTTTATACTTGCCGAATAAAATCCCCTACCAATTATTATAATTTAAAAGCATAATCCGCAAATGCTAATAAAAATATCTTCAAATGAACCTGAATTTCAAGAACGTATTAATTTACTCAGATTGAAATATAAAACAGGTGCAAATTCAAAAGCCGCTAAAGCAGCGATTAATGATTTTTATGAATTAGAAATTGAATGTGAAATATTACGCGGACAAAATGAATCTATGTCTGAAGATATCGAAAGGTTAAGGGAATTACTTAGCCATGTTTCAAGACAGAAGTACTTCAAGCGCTACCAGACTCGACCAAAAACTCCAGCATAAAAAATGAAATGGCACATTAGCCCAATGCTAAAAGGTATCGGTCATAGTGAGCTGTGTGCGTTCTGAGAAGTTGCTACCCGTGATTACTCATAGAATAAAAAGTTTATTTTGAGCTAAATTCTCAATAACCATAATATTAAAGATAATACTCGAGTCTGAAAATCGTATTAGAGGTTTTAATTATACAGAACAATGAAAATCTGAAATTCCATATAATTGTTTTTTAAATTTTAGTGAACTGCTTTTTTGAACTGTAAATTCTTCTTAAAAAATACAATTTAACCCGTCGAACATTGTCCGACGGATTGCGATCGTTCTTACATATGGTCAATAATACAATCACCAAATTCAGAACATGTTACTAATGTTGCGCCATCCATCAAACGCTCAAAATCGTAAGTCACTGTTTTAGCATTAATGGCACCTGACATACCTTTGAGCAGTAAATCCGCAGCTTCAACCCAACCCATATGTCTTAACATCATTTCAGCAGATAAAATTACTGAACCAGGATTCACTTTATTTAAACCAGCATACTTAGGTGCTGTACCATGAGTGGCTTCAAATATAGCAATGTCATCATTCATATTTGCACCCGGGGCAATACCAATACCGCCAACCTGTGCTGCAAGTGCATCCGATAAATAATCACCATTCAAATTCAACGTTGCTATAACACTGTATTCAGCCGGTCTTAATAAAATCTGCTGTAACATAGCATCGGCAATAACATCTTTAATGATGATCTCTTTACCCGTGTTTGGATTTACAAGTGAACACCAAGGACCACCTGCGATGAAGTCAGCACCAAACTCATCACGCGCCAATTGATAACCCCATTCTTTAAAGGCACCTTCGGTGTATTTCATGATATTGCCTTTATGAACTAAAGTTACCGACTCTCTGTCGTTATCAATAGCATACTGAATCGCTTTTCTCACTAATCGCTCTGTGCCTTCTTTTGATACAGGTTTGATACCAATACCACAGTTTTCGGTAAAACGGATCTTTGTAGCTCCCATTTCTTCAATTAAAAACTTAATCATTTTCTTTGCTTCTTCAGTACCGGCTTTATATTCGATACCCGCATAAATATCTTCTGAATTTTCTCGGAAAATAACCATGTCAACTTCACTCGGCTTTTTCACAGGGCTAGGAACACCAGTGAACCATTGCACTGGGCGTTGGCAAACATAAAGATCTAATATTTGTCTAAGGGCAACGTTTAAAGAACGCATACCGCCACCAACAGGCGTAGTTAACGGCCCTTTTATTCCTACTTTATATTCTTTAAACATGTCTAACGTTTCATCAGGCAACCATGTTTCCGAATCGTACATTTGGGTTGCTTTTTCCCCTGCATAGACTTCCATCCAATGAACTTTGCGTTCACTGTTATAGGCTTTTTCGACAGCAGCATTAACAACTTTTATCATGGGTGGTGTTACATCAATACCAATGCCATCACCTTCTATAAATGGAATGATAGGATTATGAGGCACACATAGTTTGCCGTTCTCATAAGTAATGGCTTGACCGTCAGTGGGGATTATTACATTTGCAGACATATATGATTCCTCTTCTTTAGCACAATAACGTTAAGGGTTTTGAACTTAACAGCTAGATTGTTTGTATTATGGATAAAACTGCTTATTTTAGTATAGGTTATCTTCCCTTGAACATTCAAATTAAATGAAAAAGAGCTTCAACACTAATACAGAATAGGTGATATTGAGTATAGTCATGGTGAATAATTAAAACAAGTGTTTAAATTAAGCGTTTAAAACCATTAATATCTGATAATAAAGTGAAATAGCTTGGTGAATGCAAACTATCTTGAGATAATTACTTTAATATTATTTTATAGGATTCCTGATGAAACTTTTAGTACGTAATTTATCACGCTCTACAACCGAACAAGAAATTCGGATTTTATTTTCAGCAATTGGTGGTGTCACCGAATGTACTTTAGTTTTAGATCAAGCAACGGGAAAATCTAAAGGATTTGCTTTTGTTGAAATGCCTAATGAAGCTGACGCTAAAAAAGCACTTAAAGCATTACATGAAACTAGAATTGGCAGTAATAGAATTAGAGTGAAAATCTCTAAATAGTTTCTAACTTATAATAAAAAGGCTGAACATCAATACGATGTTCAGCCTTTTTTATATCTACTTCTCAGCAGCTAAAAATCAGTTATAGCAAACTAGATAATATTGTATTAAATGTTTCACTTGGACGCATTGCTTTGCTTGCAAGTTCAACATCTGCATAGTAGTAACCATTGATATTCATAGATGGTCCTTGAGCAGCATTTAATTCAGCAACGATTTTTTCTTCTTGCTTCGTTAATGCTTGAGCAATAGCAGTAAAACTCGCTTTTAACTCTTCGTCTGATGTTTGCGCTGCAAGTGCTTGTGCCCAGTACATAGCAAGGTAAAAATGGCTACCACGATTATCTAACTCACCTACTCTGCGAGAAGGAGACTTATTTTTATCAAGGAATTTACCCGTTGCTGAATCTAAAGTATCTGCAAGTACTTGTGCTTTGTTATTCTTAGTATTAACACTTACGTGTTCTAAAGAAGCTGCAAGTGCTAAAAATTCACCTAAAGAATCCCAACGTAAGTGGTTTTCTTTTTCAAATTGCTGAACATGTTTAGGTGCAGAACCACCCGCGCCAGTTTCAAATAAGCCACCACCGTTCATAAGTGGAACAATTGAAAGCATTTTAGCGCTTGTACCTAATTCTAAAATTGGGAATAAATCAGTTAAGTAATCACGTAAAACATTACCTGTTACTGAAATAGTATCTTCACTTTTAGCTGTACGCGCTAAGGTAAACTCACAAGCTTTAACAGGTGCTAAAATCTGAATGTCTAAACCAGAAACATCATGATCAGCTAAATAAGTATTAACCTTTTTAATCATCTCAGCATCATGACCACGATTTTCATCTAACCAAAAAACAGTAGGAACGTTTGTAGCTTTTGCACGAGTAACAGCTAACTTAACCCAATCTTGGATCGGTGCGTCTTTAACCTGACACATTCTCCAAATATCGCCTTCAGCAACAGCATGTTCTAATATTGTTTCGCCGTTGTCATTTACAACACGTACAGAACCTTTACCAACCATTGTGAATGTTTTGTCATGAGAACCGTATTCTTCAGCTTTTTGTGCCATCAAGCCTACGTTTGGTACTGTACCCATTGTTGTTGGGTTGAATGCGCCGTTTTCACGACAAAAATCAACAACCGCTGAAAAAACACCAGCGTAGTTACGATCAGGGATCATGAACTTAGTATCTTTTTGCTTACCATCACGATCCCACATCATACCTGAAGCTCTTAAAGCTGCTGGCATTGATGCATCAATTATAACGTCGCTTGGTACATGAAAATTTGTAATACCTTTATCAGAATCAACCATCGCAACTTCTGGACGTGTTGTATAAACTGCAGCTAAATCAGCTTCAATTTCAGCTTGTTTTTCACTTGGTAAACGTGAAATCTTTGCGTAAACATCGCCAATACCGTTATCAGCATCAACGCCAAGTTGATCAAAGATTGCAGCATGTTTTTCAAATACATCTTTATAGAAAACTTTAACTGCGTAACCAAACATGATTGGGTCTGAAACTTTCATCATGGTAGCTTTTAAATGTAGAGATAGTAATACGCCCTCTTCTTTTGCTTTAGCTGTTTCTGCTTCGTAAAACTCAACTAATGCTGCTTTGCTCATTACAGCCGCATCAATAATTTCTTTGTCTAATAAGGGTAGGTGTTCTTTCAACAAAGTCACATCCCCATTTTCTGCAACAAATTCAATTCTTACATTCGTTGCGGCGGTTAGCGTCGTTGATTTTTCACTACCGTAAAAATCTCCTACCGACATATGTGCAACATGTGATTTTGATTCTTTTGACCAAGCCCCCATTGAATGAGGGTTTTTACGTGCATATTGCTTAACTGAACTTGGAGCACGACGGTCAGAGTTACCTTCACGTAGAACAGGATTAACAGCAGAGCCTAAAACTTTTGCATAAGTTAGCTTGATTGACTGTTCTGCTTCATTTTGTGGTTCAGCAGGAAAATCAGGTAAGTTATAACCTTTAGCTTGAAGCTCTTTAATAACAGCTTCTAATTGCGGAATCGAAGCAGAAACATTAGGTAATTTGATAATGTTAGCTTCTGGTGTTTTAGCTAATATGCCTAATTCTGTTAAAGCATCACTAACACGTTGCTCAGCAGTTAAGTATTTTGGAAAGTTAGCTAATACACGTGCAGCAAGTGAAATATCACGTGTTTCAACGTTAATGCCTGACGACGCTGTGAATGCTTGAATAATTGGTAATAAAGAGTGAGTCGCCAAAGCTGGCGCTTCATCGGTAATCGTATAAATTATTTTTGTTGAATCTGAGCTCATCTACTTTCCTATTTCTTATCTGCTAATTGTCTAATAAAGTGAAAATTTATGCAGAACCGCATTATAGTTTCACTCCACTAATATTAATTTTTCCGCGAGGGCCCCAAAGCCTATACAAGGGTTATTTCTACTATTCGCGGTATTATCTGCCTGAATTTAACCAGACATAAAAAACCAGTGGGTACGCCACTGGTTAACCTGCTTATTATAAACCTTCAAGTAAGTTTCGTAAACAATATGGGCATAATTACAAATAACTAATGATGAATTAAAATCGATTAAATACACAAAAGGCCTATTCCAAGGGATAAAGCATCTAAATTTGAATAACTGTGGAATCAAAGTGCTCGTTATATTTATTCAAACCATTGTTTAGATATAGGTAATGAAAATAATAGTGGTGAGAAACGCTCATATTTATGACGGTTTGATTCACATTTTACGTTTTCTTTGTAATGTTCCTTCCATGGGTCATTGATCAGCCAAATATTATTAGCAGCTACCGCAACACCTTCTAACGAAGTATTACCAATAAGCTCCCAATCTTTGCATTTTTTATCATTACTAATAACGGGGGCTAGAAACTTCAATAAAATAACGTTTGTTGGCTTTTTATTTGCTAAATCAATAATCCATAATTGGTTATCATTACGAGCTGCAGCTGCGATAAAACCGGGGTGATTATCAACAGGTATGTAATCCATACCATTTATTGGGTGTCTGCCCTTGTTAAATGTGGGTAATACAACTTTGGTATCAATGACTGGAGCAAATCCATCTGACTTCCAAAAATCATCACTTAACGGCAACGAGAAAATACGTGCAAGCCCTTCATTATCTTTTTCTAAACCTAAGTATAACGTGTTGTTTTTTCCAAAAGCCAAGCCTTCAATACCATCATTAGCGAAATCGCCTACATCATAAGATGCAGCAAATTGCAGTGGCCTAACATGTGTCATTGACAATATATCATTGTCAATTTCAAGCCTAACTATAAGTGATGGGTATTTTGTAGAGCCCGTTTGTTGAAAACGTTGTTGACAGGACGCTGAAAGCTGAACACCATCACGTGCATCTTCAGTAACAATAATAAACACATTATCGTTATTGGGATCAATCGCTAAAGCTTCGAAATCCGGCTTGTCGGCTAAGTACGGATAAAAACAACTTTCTTTTACCCGATCAGATAATGTCATTTCCAATGATTGCTCAGCAACTAAAGCATCAGAGGGTTCGATAATGTGTAATTGTTTCTGCTGTGACTCATGGGCTGAGCGATCAGACAGTGATAGTAGCTTACCTCTCCACAATTTCAATGCGGAGGTTTGTGGATCTAACATCATTTTGCCGTTAGTTTCTAAAAGCCACTTTCCTTTTAAGGTAACTTTCTGTTGAATATTATCATCAGCAAGTGCACATGTGGCAAAGAGATAAACGGCTAAAAAGGGTAACAATTTCATTATCGATTCAACCACTAATTATTTTAAAAGGTGCAATATATTAGCTAAATCTGATTTACCTTCGGCAATTTCTTCTTGTGTTAATCCCGACAACTCATGTGGGAAAACCAACCATTCATTTGATTCGTGAACATAATAATCAGGTTTAATGTCAACCATATTATTTGTAGGCTTATACCAAGGACATGCTATACGTACATCAGTTGGCATATTATTACGTGAAAGTTTTTTAAGTTGCTTAATTAACGCATCAATACTACGACCAGAATCAAAAACATCATCCACGATGAGTAGACCATCACCCGCATTTGCATTTTCTATAATGTAATGCAAACCATGAACTTTTATTTCTTTGCTTTGTTGATTAATACCGTAATAAGAAGAAGTACGAACAGCTATATGATCTGTTTCAACATTTTTAAAATCAAAATATTCTTGTACTGCAATCCCAACAGGTGCTCCTCCGCGCCATATACCAATAATAAATTGTGGTCTAAACCCATCTTCAAAAACTTGTGCTGCCAGTCTAAAAGAATCTTCTAATAAATCTTGTGCTGTGATAAATTTTTTATTCATAGTGGTTGTTTCTTACTGTAAAAGTAGTGTAATGTTGCAAATTATATCAATTCTTGACCGAATGGTTAAGTAAATTATTCAGTGAATTCAATTTTATTATTTACCTGTGCTCAAACTACAATGAGTTTAACTAAGAGAAGTATTAATGCAAAAAAAAATATTAACAACTGCTAGTTTACTATTTAGCTTAATGTATGTTTCACCTAGTTATTCACAAGCGTTAAAAGTGGCTTCATGGAATATAGCTTGGTTAGGTTCACATGAATATAATGAACGAAAATCCACAGATTATAAACAACTATCAGCCTATGCCAAGCAGCTTGATGCAGATGTGATTGCCCTTCAGGAAGTTGAAAATGGAGAATGGGCTCAGAAAGTTTTTGGCAATGAATACGATTTTTACTTTTCAACAAAAGATTGGGTTCAGCGCGTTGGAGTGGCTGTTAAAAAATCTTCAGGCTTAACGGTTGTTGCAAAAGAATATAAAGATCTAGATGTAACCCGTGTTAGGCATGGCATGGACTTAACCTTGTCTAGAAATGGAAAAGAAATAAAACTTCTTGCGGTACATTTAAAATCAGGTTGTTTTAATGCTCCACTTGATAATACAAGCGTGAAAATGATGCCAAGTACTTCTGAAAAAGAAGTCAGGCGTAAACAAGCGTGCTCAACGTTAAGTAAACAAATAGAACCGCTTGAACGTTGGGTTGACAAACAAGCTAAAGATAATAAAGCCTTTATTATTCTTGGTGATTTTAATCGTCGTTTTTCTCAAGATATATCAAATAAATATGCAGAAGATCAAGGTTTATGGCAAGCGTTAGATGATGAAGGTAATGAAGCTCTTTGGACACCTACCGCAACAAAAAATTCAGACTGTTGGGGAGGTTATTACAAAGACTACATAGATCATATTGTGTTTAACCCAAGTGCAAAAAGTATGTATTTAAACAACTCATTTGAACAACTAGTCTTTACAGAAAAATACACAAAAGAGCTCTCTCGTTCATTAACCGATCACTGCCCTATTTCGGTTAAATTAGCGCTTTAATCTTGTAAAACTTACAAGCAAAATAATCATTTCAAGCTAAAATAGATAACAGGCATTAACGGTTGCTCGTGTTTTCAACGAGCAACGCTTTATATTCTCAGGATACTACTCTCTCATGCATAACAAGCAACTCCCACTTATCGACCTTCATCGACATTTAGACGGTAACATTCGCCCTCAGACTGTTTGGCAATTAGCCAAAAAAAATAACATTTTATTACCAGAAGATAACTTTGAAGACTTTTTACCACATATTAAAATTACGCATAATGAAGCTGACTTATTAGCTTTTTTAAAAAAATTAGATTGGGGCGTTAAAGTTCTTTCTACCCTCGATGATGTTGTCCGTATTGGCTTCGAAAATGTTGAAGATGCATGCCTTGCAAATATTGATTATGCAGAATTACGCTTTTCGCCGTTTTACATTGCGATGACACATCAACTACCGATTGAAGGCGTCGTTGAAGCCATTATAGAAGGGATTAAGCAAGGGTGTAAAAAGTATCCTACCAAAATTAATTTAATTGGCATTCTTAGCCGTACTTTTGGTGTAGAAAATTGCGAAACTGAACTCAATGCAATTTTAGCCCATAAAGATAGTATTACCGCGCTAGATTTAGCAGGTGATGAGTATAATTTCCCGGGAACTCTATTCGAACGTCACTTTAAAAAAGCATCAGATGCTGGTTTACAAATAACGGTTCATGCTGGAGAAGCTGCAGGGCCAGAAAGTGTTTGGCATGCTATAGAAAAACTGGGTGCAACAAGAATTGGCCATGGTGTCGCTTGTGTGAAAGATCAAAAGCTCATGGATTATATGCTTAAACATAAAATAGGTATTGAATCATGCCTGACATCAAATTATCAAACGGGTACTATAAAAGATTTAAGCAATCACCCCATTAAAACCTTTTTAGCAAATGGACTGAATGTCTGTTTAAATACTGATGATCCAGCGGTTGAAAATATCGAACTCAAAGATGAATTTAATCTTGCAACCGATTTACTTAAACTCAGTGAAAAGCAAATTACGCAACTGCAAAATAATGCTATCGACATGAGTTTCTTATCCAATAAAGAAAAAGAGAGTTTACGACAGTTAAAAACCTAAAGTAATGCGTTAAGTTACTAATGGATAATTGATCGTCTCTTCACTTAGTATTATCATAACCTCATTAATCTGTAGTGATAATAAATATCGCTACAATCAATTTTCAGTAAAAAATCCTTGATAGCAGTTTGATTCCATCAGCTAGGCTAGAAACTTACTGAGTTACACTTAAAAAATAAAGGATAACTCTTATGCCAACTCCACATATTGAAGCCCAAGCAGGCGACTTTGCTAAAACAGTACTGATGCCTGGCGATCCGCTTAGAGCTAAATACATTGCTGAAAATTTTTTAGAAAACGTAAAGTGTGTTACCCGTGTTCGTAACATGTTTGGCTACACAGGAACTTATAAAGGTAAGCCTATATCCGTGATGGGCTCAGGCATGGGTATTCCAAGTGTCTCTATTTACGCCACTGAACTTTATAAAGATTATGGCGTTGAAAGTATTATTCGTATCGGTTCTTGTGGAGCTGTTCGTGATGATATTAAGGTTCGCGATATCGTTATTGGTATGGCAGCAAGTACCGACTCCAACGTTAACAGACAGCGTTTTCATAATGTTGACTTTGCCGCATGTGCCGACTTTTCACTTTTGAAGCGTGTTGTAGATACTGCAGAACGATTGAAACAAGACGTTCGTGTTGGCAATATATTTACCGCAGATTTATTTTATACGCCACAACCAGAAATGTTTGCGACAATGGAAAAGTATGGGATTTTAGCCGTTGAAATGGAAGCTGCAGGTCTTTATGGCGTAGCTGCTGAATACGGTAAAAAAGCATTAACCGTATTAACGGTAAGTGATCATATTAAAACAGGCGAACAGACAACGGCTGATGAACGTGAAACAACCTTCAAAGACATGATGGAATTAACGTTAGAAAGCTTAATATAAACGTTTGATCATTCTTTCTGAACATTCGTCGTTACTTGCCATCCATGGCATCACGACATTGCTTACAGGGATGTAGGTACTTATGATTTGTCAGGAACGTAAATCATGACCGTTCATCCTGAGCATAAAAAGGGGTAGCTTATTGCTACCCTTTTTATTTAAATCTTAACTATCTGATTAAACTTTAAAAGAAGTTAGCTTTAAATTCTACACCGAAGAAGCGTGGTTCGTTGACATAACCCGTTAAGTTATTAAAATCAATTGCACCCGTTAGCTTTTCTTCATTAAGAATGTTTCGAGAAAAAGCAGCTACTTCATATTCTGCATCGTCACCATCCCACTCATAACCAACACGTAAACCGCCTTCTAATATCGGGTCACCTGTAAACTCTTTAGACTCATATAAGAAAAAGCTTACTTCGCTACGATAAGACCAATCGGTATAAACGTATAACTCACCATCGCCAATTTCTTTTGTCCAACGAGCGCTTAAGTTACCAATCCACTCTGGGGATTGTGGTAATGAATTGCCATCAATAATAACGCCGCCCTCACTATTTAAAGGATCTGTGATAGTACAACCACCGCCACACCCTGCTACAGAGATAGTATCATCTTCTAATTCAGTGTGGTTGTAGCTTAAGCTAGCACCAAAAACCAAGTTATCCGTTGCCCAAAGCTCCGAGTCTAATTCAAACCCATAACCTACTGCTTTGTCGGCATTAAGTAAACTTGCAACATTACCAGAACCACCCACGGCAGTTAATTGTTGATCATCAACAACATAATAAAACACAGAACCGTCAATGCGAGCTGTTTGTTCTAACATTGTAGATTTAAACCCTGTTTCAATTGACGTTACTAATTCTGATTTAGCTGTAGTATGCGAAGCAGAAAATAATAAACTACGGCCTTGAATACTTGGTGCTCGGTAACCTTTTGCTAAGCGTGCGTAAACGTTTACTTCATCATTCATTTTGTAGTTAACACTGACATCACCGCTGACTTGTGAATCATCTACCGTGGCATTTTCACTAAAACCAGGAGCTCCAAAAGGTGATGTAACTAAAGTACCATCCCAAACGCGTTCATCATCTGAATAACGAATACCTGCTGTTATACCTAAGTTATCTGATATTTCAAAATCTAATGAAGCAAAAACAGCCCAAGCTGTTGTTTCCATATTTTGAATAGCGATACCATCTTGAACACCACCGCCTAAAGTATTAAAGCTCAAGTTGTTAATCGTTAAGTCTTCATCGAAATAAAAGAAACCCACTTGATAGTCAAATTCACCAAGATCGTTACTAGATAACCTAACCTCTTGAGTAATCTGAGAGTGATCTGGCATTTTTGCACCCGTCTCTGATGGGAATGGAATAAATCCTGGCCCCATATAATCACCTAAAAATGAAGCGCCATAACCACCATCAATATCACCTACAGAGAACATTTCGGCAGATTCATAACCTGTTACAGAAGTTAACGTATGAGTGCCTATGTCATAAGACAATTTTAAGCTGGAACCTTTCATTTCAATAGTTTGATTATTTCTTGATGCAGCATCGTGATAAACTACTTCACGATCAAAATCATTAACTAAATCATTTGTACCTGGTTTAATAATGTTTGCTCTAAAAATACGAGCATCTGCATCTGCATCCCTAAAGTGATAGTTAAACAAAGCTGAAAAGTCATCACTTGGCTCCCATAAAAGTTGAATTCTACCGGCAGTTTCACCGTAACCACCTAACTCGTCTTTTTTTTCAAAACCAGGAGCTTTATTGTCTATCCAATTATCTCGATCTTGTTGTAATAAAGAAACGCGTGCAGATAAAGTGTCCGTTAACCCACCACCAACCGCAAGACGTAAATCAGTTGAACCATAAGTACCATAAGAGGCAGAGACCGTTGCGTCAAAATCTTGTGATGGTTTTTTAGATTGGACTTGAATAATACCAGCGGTTGTATTACGACCGAACAATGTCCCTTGAGGACCACGTAATACTTCAACGCGTTCAATATCGAACATAGGCATGCCTTTTGTTAAAGCATTCTCTAAAACAACATCATCGTAAATTAATGAAACAGGTTGTGAAGCGAGTAAATCAAAATCTGTATTACCTAAACCACGGATATAAAAGCGTGGAAATGTGCGACCAAATGAAGATTCAATAAGTAAGCTCGGAACCTTTGCAGATAAAGATCTAACATCCATACCTGCAGAGCCTAAAACTTCTAACTTTTTAGCGGTAATAGCTGAAATTGAAATAGGTACATCTTTTATATTTTCAGTTCGTTTACGAGCTGTTACTTCTATAACTTCAATACCAGTAGTTTTTTCTTTTACGCCTTCTTCAGCTAAAGCACCAGTAGAAATACTAGCAACACTCGATAATATTGACGCTTGAATGCATAGTGATAGCGCGCTTTGTTTAAACATTTTCATTTGTTATTTCCTGAGGTCTGATATTTTTATTTTAATTTATTTTAATTTATTTTAATTTATTTTTTATAGTGTAGTAGATATATTGTCTTTAAATTCAATTATTCTTTTGTTCTTTATTATATAGGTTTGACAAAAAACTTGTTCCATAATCCATTGCTTCCACGTTGAATAGATCTGCGATTGTTTGGCCTAAATCAGCGAAGGTTTTACGTTCTCGTAAATTTACTGAAGAAATATGATGATGGTAAGCTAAAATAGGTACATATTCACGTGTATGGTCACTGCCAGGCCATGTTGGGTCACAACCATGATCAGCGGTTAAAAATACGATGTCATTATCTGTCATTGCCTTAAGTACTTCGGGTAAACGTAAATCAAAAGCTTCAAGCTCTTTAGCATAACCTACTGGATTTCTTCGATGACCAAAGTCTTGATCGAAATTGACTAAATTTGTAAAGATCAGTGTATTATCTTGAGCCGTATTAATATGATTAATCGTTGCGTCGAGTAAAGCATCTAAGCCTGTCGCTTTTGTTTTTTCGCTAATACCTTGATGAGCAAAGATGTCAGCTATTTTACCTACACTGATCACGTGTGTACCCGCATCAAAAATTTTATCAAGTACGGTGGGAGCCGGTGGTAATACAGAATAATCACGACGGTTCCCCGTACGAGCAAAGTTGTCTTTGTTATCACCAATAAATGGCCTAGCGATAACACGCCCTATATTTAAGCCTTCAAGTTCTGCTCTTACGGTTTCACAATACTTGTATAGGTTATCTAAACCAAAATGCTCTTCGTGTGCAGCAACCTGAAAAACACTATCTGCTGACGTATAACATATAGGTAAACCAGACTTAATATGCGATTCACCTAATTTTTCTAAAATATCGGTACCTGATGCATGACAATTTCCTAACATGTCATCAAAACCGGTTGCCTGGTTGACTTTTTCTATCAATTCTTTAGGAAATGCCCTTTCTTTATTGGTAAAATATCCCCAATCAAAAAGTACAGGCACTCCTGCCATTTCCCAGTGACCACTTGGGGTATCTTTTCCTGTACTTATTTCTTGCATAAAACCATAAGCACCCTTTTCGGGCTCACCATCCTGGTGAGGAAAATCAATGTTTGAAGCTTCATGACATGCCTTGAATAATCCTAAGCTTGCAAGATTAGGTAAATTGATCGCTTTTCCTGTTTCTTGGTAGTAGGCCTGAGCAAGATTTGCAAGGGTATTTGCGCCAACATCGCCAAACTCTGCAGCGTCAGCAGAGTAACCTATCCCAAAACTGTCAATCACTAAAACAATTGCACGAGTCATGCTATTTCCTTTTATCTTTTTAAATTTATATTCATAAATAGTAGAATAAAACATGACCACATGGTCAAGTTGTGATAATTTATCATCTTTTAAAAATTGGGTAAATGATACTTTTAGATATATACATTATTTAACTTATATTTAATTATTAATTAACTTAAAAACATTAATTTAGCTTTTTATTACTTTCATCTTTGTAGCTAATGATCGTATTTAAAATTACTTTTGAATCTGAAATATCGACAGGCAACAACATTGAAAGATAATAAACCTACAATAATTACAATCACAGGTCCATCTGCATCAGGGAAAACTCTTTTCGCTCAAACTATTCATGACGAACTTATAGATGAATTAGGTGAAGACGGTATTTCTATTTTAAGTGAAGACGCTTATTATCGCGATCAATCGCACTTGTCGATGTCAGAACGTGAACAAACTAATTATGATAACCCAAGTGCCTTCGAACATGACTTACTAACGCAGCATTTAAAAGATATTACTAATAACAAATCAGTAGATGTTCCTATCTATTGTTATAAAACACATACACGTACCATTGAAACACGCGTATTCACGCCAACAAAAATTGTCTTAGTTGAAGGGATACTATTACTGTCAAATAAAGCACTGAGAGATCAGTTTGATATAAAAGTGTATATGGATACACCCCTTGATATATGTTTAGTTAGACGAATAAAACGTGATTTAATTGAACGAAATAGAAATGTTGAGTCTGTTACAGGCCAATATTTAGAGACAGTTAGACCTATGTATTATCAGTTTATTGAACCATCTAAAGCTTGGGCTGATATAGTTATTACCCGTGGTGGTAAAAATAGAATGGCTATTGAAGTACTTAAAGCAAAAATACGCCAGTTATCGACGTTACCACTACAAAAATAAAAATAACAATAATTATAACAAGAGGTATTTATGGATTTGTCCGCATTTAGAGGGGTAATAGGTATATTTGTTTTATTAGCTATTGCCTACGGCCTTTCGAAAAACCGAAAAAAAATTAACTTTCGTACGGTAGGTTTTGCGTTTCTACTACAATTAATACTTGGTGCTTTCGTTTTATATGTTCCTTTTGGAAAAGACGTATTAACCACTATTACCTCTAGTGTACAAAGCGTTATAGATAGTGCGAAAGTAGGTATAAACTTTTTATTTGGGGGGCTCGGTACCGATGCCATGTTCGATAATGGTGTTGGATTTGTTTTTGCGATTCGTGTGTTACCTAATATTATATTCTTTTCTTCTTTAATCGCTGTACTTTATTATCTTGGTATTATGCAATGGGTGATTAAAATTATTGGGGGTAGTTTACAAAAACTATTGCAGACCAGTAAACCTGAATCACTTTCAGCTACCGCAAATATATTTGTTGGACAAACTGAAGCGCCTTTAGTTGTTCGCCCTTACATCGCGAAAATGACTCAATCAGAATTGTTTGCCATTATGGTTGGCGGTTTAGCATCAGTAGCGGGTTCCATTATGGCGGGTTATGCAGGTTTGGGTATTGAACTAAAATATCTTATCGCCGCTTCATTTATGGCTGCACCGGGGGGCTTATTAATGGCTAAAATCATTTACCCAGAAACAGAGCCTGAAAAAATCAGGCAAGAAGCGGTAGATTTTGATGAAGGAGAAGATCAACCCGCTAATGTTATTGATGCCGCAGCATCTGGCGCTGCTTCTGGTTTAAAGCTTGCTGTTAATGTAGGCGCAATGTTACTTGCGTTTATTGCTTTAATTGCTTTGCTCAATACCATTGTGGGTGGAATTAGTGGTTTGTTTGGCTACGATAATATTACCATCGAACTAATTTTAGGCTATGTTTTTGCCCCCTTCGCTTTTATTATTGGCGTACCGGTTAATGAAATGCTTCAAGCGGGTAGTTTTATTGGTCAGAAAGTTGTTGTTAATGAATTCTTTGCTTACGTAAATTTTGTTGAAATAAAAGATACACTTTCACCAGTTACCCAAGCTATTGTTACCTTTGCACTGTGTGGATTTGCTAATTTATCATCAATTGCAATTTTACTCGGTGGGATTGGTTCAATGGCACCTAGTCGTCGACATGATATTGCTAAGCTTGGCATGCACGCTATGCTAGCGGCAACGTTAGCCAATTTAATGAGTGCAGCAATTGCGGGTGTATTCATTTCTTTGTAGGAAAATAGGAAAATTAATATTATGACTGATCTTAAAATTATAGCTCAACGCGCACTGTCTTTAGTGGACTTAACAAGCCTCACAGATAGCGAAACAGAGCAAGATATTATAGCTTTGTGCCAACAAGCAAAAACAGTAGCCGGTGAAACTGCTGCTATTTGTATCTATCCGCGTTTTGTACCAATGGCAAAAAAAATATTAAAAGCACAGCAAACACCACAAATAAAGATAGCTACCGTAACAAATTTTCCACACGGTAATGATGATATAGATATCGCTTTAGCTGAAACCCAAGCAGCTTTAGCTTATGGTGCTGACGAAGTTGATTTAGTATTCCCTTATAAAGCGTTTATGCAAGGTAACACTGATATTGGTTTTGATATGGTTAAAGTTTGTAAGCAAGCTTGCGGTGATTCTGCAAAGTTAAAAGTGATTATAGAATCTGGTGAATTAAAATCAGCTGAACTGATCAAAAAAGCCAGTGAGATTTCGATAAATGCAGGCGCTGACTTTATAAAAACATCAACAGGAAAAGTAGCGGTTAGTGCGACACCCGAAGCGGCTAAAATAATGCTAGAGGTCATTAAGAATAAAAATATCAATGTCGGTTTCAAACCCGCTGGTGGTGTTAAAAATGCAGAAGATGCCGCTGTTTATCTTGAACTAGCTGATAGTATTCTAGGTGCGGAATGGGCTGACAATAATCATTTTCGTTTTGGTGCGAGTAGTTTATTGATCAATTTACTTAACACCCTTGGACACAGTATAGAAAATAAATCAGTAAGCAGCTATTAATACCTATTTATAAAGAAGTTAACCATGGCTCAATTATATTTTTATTATTCATCAATGAATGCAGGTAAATCTACTCACCTGCTTCAATCGTCTTATAATTACAGAGAGCGCGGTTTATCAACCGCTATATATACGGCAAAAATAGATGATAGATTTGCAAAAGGAAAAGTTGCGTCGCGTCTAGGGATTGATGCTGATGCTTTTCTTTTTGATGATGACATTGACATGCTTGCTGACATCAAAGAGAAGCATGAAGAAGCTAAACTTGATTGTGTACTTATTGACGAAGCCCAGTTTCTTTCAACGGAACAAGTTAAACAACTCACTGATGTTGTCGATTTATTACATATTCCTGTATTAGCTTACGGAATAAGAACTGACTTCCTTGGTGAAACTTTTTCAGGCAGTGCTGCCCTACTCGCATGGGCTGATAAATTAGTCGAGTTAAAAACGATTTGCCATTGTGGTCGAAAAGCAAATTTTGTGATCAGACAAGATGAGAATGGTGTACCCGTAAAAATTGGTCAGCAAGTAGAAGTTGGCGGTAATGAGCGTTATGAACCTTTGTGTAGAGCTCACTTCAAAAAACTCGTTTGGTAAATACTGTCAATTATTCTACGCTTAATCGTAGAATAACAATCCTCTGATCTTGCACATAATAATTAGGAATAATACTTCATGCCTGTTTTTGAAAGTACTCATCCACTCGTAAAACATAAAATTAGTCTTTTACGAGATAACGATATTTCTGTCAAAGCTTTTAGAGAACTAGCCAAAGAAATAGCAATGCTATTAACTGTTGAAGCAACTCAACACTTTAGTGTTAAAAACACTTCAATAACATGTTGATCTGGTGATATTTCAGTGCCAACACTCGCTGATAAACAACCTACTCTCGTGCCTATTCTTCGAGCTGGTTTAGGTATGCTTGAGGGCTCACTATCAGTATTACCATGTGCAAAAATAAGCGTTGTGGGCATACAGCGTAATGAAGATACATTGCAACCTGAAAGCTACTACGAAAATATTATCTCTGATATACAAAGCAGAACTGCCATTATTATTGACCCTATGTTAGCAACAGGAGGCACTGCGTTAGCAACGATCGATTTATTAAAATCTTCAGGTTGTAAGCATATAATTGCACTATTTTTAGTGGCGGCTCCTGAAGGCATTAAACTCATTAAAGAGGCGCATTCAGATGTAACACTTACGATTGGTATGATAGATGAAAAACTTAACGAACAAGGTTATATTTTGCCAGGACTTGGTGATGCAGGAGATAAAATTTTCGGAACGTTATAGTGTTGATAGAAATAGATTACAAGTCACTTATTACGCTATAAATAATAAATGACTTTATAATAGTAATAACCACCGTATTTTACGCTGGTTATCTTACGATAACTTAGCTTAGTAAATAACTGGCGCTAATTCAGGGAGTTCTTCAGAATACGTTATTGCTTGATTAAACTGTTGCATAGCTAATAGTGCTGAACTTTCATCTTTAGCATGAACGCGAGCGATAACTTCACCACTATTAACCTGAACACCCAGCGGTAAAATTCGGTCAAATCCAACACTATGATCAACCTGTTGTCCTGGTGCAGTTCTACCGCCACCTAAACTAACAACAGACATGCCAACATCACGTGTGTTCATTTGCGCTAAATAACCATGCTGACTCGCTTTGACTTCCATGATAACAGCCGCTTTTGTCATTGAACCCCATGGGTTCTCTACAAAATCCGTTGGTCCACCAAGTGCTGCGATCATACGTTCAAATATTTCAGCCGCTTTACCCGAATGTAGTACTTTATCAATTTTAAGGTAAGCATCAGTTTCATTACTTGCTAAACCCGAGTTAACTAACATAGCGCATGCTAATGTTTGAACGACTTTATGTAAGCGAGGTTCACGTTGTTTTCCGGTTAAATATTTTGCCGTTTCATACATTTCAATGGCATTACCAGCACTGGTGCCTAACACTTGGTTCATGTCAGTGATAATGGCTTGCGTTTTAACACCTGCGCCATTGGCGACACTTGAAATACTATCAGCAAGTGCTTTAGCATCGTCGAGAGATGACATCATCGCACCGTTGCCTACTTTTACATCCATCACTAACGTATCAAGACCAGCCGCAAGCTTCTTAGACAAAATAGAAGCGGTGATCAAGGGAATAGATTCAACCGTAGCGGTTACATCACGTATACCATAAAGACGTTTATCTGCAGGAGCCAAGTTATCTGTTTGAGAAATAATGGCTACACCGACTTCTTTCACAATACGTTTAAACTCACTGATGGTTGGTTCAACATTAAAACTGGCAATACTTTCTAATTTATCAGATGTACCACCGGTATGGCCTAATCCGCGTCCTGAAATCATCGGCACATAAGCACCACACGCAGAAACGATTGCAGCGAGCATAAAGCTTACTTTATCTCCTACCCCACCAGTGGAATGCTTATCAACAATAGGTGCATCATAGCCGTCCCAAGAAAGCACATCGCCTGAATTCATCATTGCTTTTGTTAACGTTACCTTTTCATCAACCGATAATCCTTTTTGGAAAATAGCCATTGCCATAGCACCCACTTGACTATCCGAAAAACTGCCATCAACTAAGCCATTAACAAAACTATGAATTTGGCATTCGGTAAGTGTCTGTCCATTTCGTTTAATGCGTATAATTTCTTGAGGTAACATCATTGTGGTCAATCCTTATATTTCCAATAAATCTTTTGGTGTAAAAGCATCGGGTAGTAGTTGTGCGACGTTCCATACTTGTTGTTCGTCTTTATGGTTAATAGCAATAACAGGCGCGGATTGTTCAAAAAACTCAGCGATAACTTGTCGACATGCACCACACGGGGGCGTTAATTTTTCTTGCTCGGTATAAATAACGATCATATCAAAGCTTTGCTCGCCGTTTATCACCGCATGGCTAATACAATTTCGTTCTGCACAAACTGTTAAACCATAAGATGCGTTTTCAACATTACAACCTTGAACGATATTACCTTGTGCAGTCAACGCAGCGGCACCCACATAAAAATTGCTGTAAGGTGCATAGGCTCTGCCGTAGGCTTCTTTTGCAGCGGCTTTTAATGCTGCAGGTATTTTAAAGTTATTTGTATTCATTTTATCCCAAGTTTTATAGGGGGGTAATTACAATAAGAATAACATACCTGACCATTTGGTCAAGTAATTAAATGATTACATTAATCCATTAGGAGTTTTTTTGTGATATAAAAAAGCCAGCTTATATGCTGGCTTGATAATATATTACAAAAATATTATGTTAGAAATTGTATTTAAAACCAATACGAACTTCCCAAAGAGATTGCGTTAAAAATGTAGTTTGTTCAGCATTCTCTGCAAAAAACTCATTATACTCGTAAGTTCCATCATTATTTAAGTTTGCATCAACAACATTTTGTCCAGTGTAGTTACCGGTTTTTTTAACGCCCCAATCATCATTCAACATATTTGCTAAGTTCTTTATAACAAGAAAGGCATTAGCTTTATGTCCCTTAGTAAAACCAGGCAACTGTTGATCAATACGGAAATCTAGACGGGTGTGCCAAGAAGCATTATCTGAGTTACGATCCACTATTTCACCACGTTTAAAACCTTTAGAATCAATGAAGTCATTAAATGCTGTTTGATCAAAGTCTTGACCATAAGTAACATTGGAATCGTCAACCGTTGGAATATAAAGTAAATGTCTGCGACTATTGAATTCAGTTGCACCAACAGTCAACCCATCATAAGTATATGACATAGGGCGTCCTTTGGTTCTTGAACCAAACAAGGTGAAATTAGTCTTATAACCGTCAAGCAACTCTGCAGTATAACGTAAGTTAAAAGTGAAACGATGCGGTGTTTCATAATTTGATGTTGATAAACCTGGGTCTAAAGCATCCGTCGTTGCAAAACCTGTAAAGTTAGAAAAAGATACTGCGCTGGTCATTGGTGATACATCTTCAGATTTATTAAAAGCGTATCCAAATGATGCATCTAAACCAAAATCATATTCTTTCTTGATAGCAAACGATACCGTTGTTGACTTACCATTTTCTTTTGCATTAGTTAATACTAAATCACTTTTACGAAAGTTACGTTTAATATCACTACCGTTATCACGCTGACCAACAGTAATATAATCATAAATTGCACGACCATCAGACGCTTCAGTCCTGCCTTCAGCATCCCAGTTAGCTGCAGAAATAATGGCACTGTCTTTTTTCTGAGAATATAAAAGATCACCTTGGATAATATATTCACTTTCAGTACTGTAAGTGAAACCTAAATTATACTTCCACTCTGAAGGAATCTCAAAATTTGGATCAATAGCATTTACGGATGGTTCATTACCTAATGAAGGCGAGTTAGCTGCGACTTCATCTACTTGCTCTTGTAAAGCATTGTATATAGGTTGACCTTCACCACTGAAAAGCCCTTCAATTGGAGAACCATCAGAATTCAATAATTGGAAATCTCTACGGTAAGTATCAATATTAGTAATACCATCATTTGAATATGAGTTAGCAATCCAAACATTTGGGTTTCCACCAGAATAAAGACCAAAACCACCGCGTATTTCTAAATTGTCTTCAACACTCCAATTGAAACCAAAACGAGGTTGTAATAAACTTTTTCCATCGAGTGATTCATCATTACGGTATCCGTAACGATCATCAAAAACTTGATTGTAACGAGGTTTATCATCACTTGTGTACCAATCGTAACGGAGACCAAATACTATAGTTAAATCAACTTCATCAAAAATATATTCGTCTTGAAGATATACAGCATGAGTTGCATACTCAAAATTAGCCGCTGCATCGTCAGGATTATTAGTTACAGCAGAGTTGTTATAATAAATATCATCAGCCATACCCGATTCAAAATCATCTAAGCCATTAAAGCGATATTCACCAACTGTATGTTGCATAAACAAGTTAAATACACTTAAATTTTCATACTCGTAACCTGCAGAAAAAGTATGATTATCTAAGTAGTATGAACCTGCGAATTTAAATGTTTGGCTTTCCCAGTTTAAATCATTTGATTGACGAGAATCATCAGGACCTAAAAATATTGTAGCTCCGTTAACACGTTCAATTTGTACCTCACCAAAACCACTATTAGCATCAAGAGATTGTTGGCGATTATCAAGTTTAATTTGACCTATTCTAACTTCAGTAGAAAAATTATCTGACCAATCTGAATATAATGAACCAACAATGGAATTTAACTTCGCACCCACTTCATAAAAGTGATTATCTAACGTGACACTATTATTCCGCTCATCTGATTGGTCTAAACGATAACCATCATTGTAGTTGTAAACTAGAGAAGCACGATGTTCATCATTAATGTTCCAATCAAGCTTTATTAAAACTTTTTCATCTTCTACTGGAAGTGATGCAGGTGTACCACCAGCATCATAATTATATACATCATTGGCGATTTGGATTGCACGATCTAATTCAGCTTGAGAAACTTGGTTCCCCAATGCGTCATATTGAAATAATTGGGCACCATCTAATTTTTCATAAGCACCAAAGAAAAATAATTTATCTTTAATTATAGGCATGCCAAAATCAAACCCAAATCTTTTTTCTGTATAATCACCAGTGTCTATATCTTCACCTTCGACTTTATCACCACGAAGTGAATCACTTGAATAATCGTAAAAAAGACTGCCTTTAACTTCATTAGTACCAGATTTTGTTACTGCATTGATATTACAACCAGTAAAACCACCTGCAGAAACACCAAAAGGCGCTATTTCTACAGTTATTTGATCAAGGGAACTGAATGAAAATGGCATACGCACTGTTGGGTAACCATTAAAGTTAAGACCAAAACTGTCATTCATGCGAACGCCATCAACAGT
>JASDWX010000040.1:0-24115 GCA_041890515.1 Alteromonadaceae bacterium | reverse complement strand
TAAAAACAACCTGTTCAAAGCTCAACAACACTTAGCGGGAACATAGCCTTTATAAAAGATAAGTAAGTGAGACTCGAAATGGGACTTATTCTAAATTTGAAAGTGAATATTGAAACTACAAAAAAATGTTCATATCAAATCTGACCATGATGTTTAGCCAAAAGCGGATAATGATTCAACTTCATGTTCTGTAGGCTTAAGTTTACTCACAAATGTTTGTCTGAACTTCGCTAACTTTGGTGAAACAATTACCTGACAATAAGGCGTATTAGGGTTGTTGTTGAAATAATCTTGATGAAAAGCTTCACCAGAAAAGAACACTGAACTTTCTGTCACCTCCGTTACTACAACCGCATCAAACATATCACATGCATTGATCTCAGTAATAACTTTCAAGGCTAATGCTTGTTGTTCTTTATTGTGATAAAAAATGCCTGAACGATACTGAGTGCCTATATCGTTACCTTGGCGATTTAGCTGGCTAGGATCATGTAGTGTGAAAAAAACTTCTAATATCTCACGAGCACTGATCTCAGTGGTATCAAAAGTTAATTGCACGACTTCGGCATGCCCACTTTCACCTGAACAAACGTCTTCATAAGTTGCTAGCGCTGCATTGCCGCCCATATAACCTGATATTGCCGATTTAATTCCAACTAATTGTATAAATGCCGCTTCAATACACCAAAAGCAACCGCCAGCTAGCGTGATTTTTTCTTCATGTGATGACATTAATTAACTCTTACTATGTGTGATTAAAGCAACTTTACAGCAATAGCCATTTAGAAGTCTATACGTTTTTATTTGAAATTATAAAAAAAATTTTTTGATCCGCTAAAAACAGTAAAGTTAGCGTAATAACAGCGAATAACCTCAATCAAAATAAAAGCTTAAGTATCTGTTTTTTTTATAATTAATGGGTTTTATGTGTTGAATAATTGCATGGTGGTGCAATGGTTATTCAGCTTATACTAATATTTTTTGTAAATGTAATTTTGGCATATGAACTTTCTTGGATACTGTTAATTACTGATATTTAAATTGAAGCGCTAGTTACTTTGTGGAGTTATTCATATTATCGTTCAGGTAAGGAAGCTGACTGGTTTACTTAACTTGGACAAATTTTCACAGAGATATTATCCGGTCATTTATTCTTTATTACAGAGGTGGAGCAACTAATACTTTTGCTTCCTTGTTACTCTTTCTTATTTTATTGCCATAATAACATTAACACCATTATTTTTTAGCGCACTAGCACTTTTAGCTATAGCTTCATACAACAAGTCTTAAAATTTAATAACGGTAATTTTTTAGCAACTGCACGTCAGCTTTCTATGTACCGAAGAACGCTACAAAAAAACCAACGATTAACACAGCAGTTGATTAAACGTTAGCCTTGGAAATCATAAGCAATATGTTGATGAAATCTAAGTGTTAATTCATCTTTATTTATCGGGATTTCAAGCTCGGTAGCCAATAAACGCATGGCTTGCTCTATTTGATTAACAAACCTTCCATAACCACTATTTTGTGAATCTTCGGTAGTCGCAACGAAAATAAATTGTACATTATCAACTAGCTCATCGGCTTTCCATTTACTCACCAAACCACATGGACTTTGCTTAGGGTTGTAGCCTAACATTTGTAATTCACCCATTTTTGAAATGATTTCATGCAAACTGTATCGAACAATTGGCACTAACCCATTTGCGATTAACGCGCCATTATTCAAATTAAATCGCTTTGCTACAAGTGAAAATGTGTCTGTTAAATAAGTGTACAAAGGATTGTATGGATCTTTAGAATTGGCATCAATATCCACTAAGCTTAATAAACGATTATTAATGGTTAAGTTAATAACGGCATAACTGATGGCTGAACATTCGGGTGAAATTGCTACGTCTTGTGCCTTATAACGTTCATCAATAGGTCGTAATTTATGTGCTTGAGTGCCTAGACATCCTTTGTTTTTGGCAAATAAATCATAAGTAAGATGTTGGTGATCACGTAATCTAATCGCCTTAGAAGGTAAGTTTATTTGTTGGGTAAATCTCGTCAGTAATTTCGTTACTTTCTGATGAAATAAAGCAGCATTAAAACGAATATCATCACCCGAGGCTAAAAAGAGCAAGGTGATTTTTTTGGTGCGAATACTTGCATCAAAAAATGAATTTTGAATGACATGACTTTGGGGATCGTAATAAAATAAAATTTGCTGACTTGTTTGCCATTGATGCATTTCTTGACTGAAGCGAACGCGTACCAACTTATCGTTAGCAATGAATAAGCTATTCTTTATGTCATAGTCATTACTAAGTAGAAATAATAATTGCGATAAACTCTGATAAAAGTCGTAGTAAGGTTGATTACTGTCTTTTGAAAGCTTCGGTGAGATTAACTGTATCAATTCATCTGTCATTGCAAACTCAGCCAAAATATATTGGTTGTCTCGTGCATTTGATGGAATATAAGCTTTGTGTGCTGCGCTACGTTTTCTTACTATTGACATATCCGTTCCCTGTATGAAGTGTGTCGATAATTTAGCGCTGATTATAAAGAGGGCTTGTGACATTTTTATGATGTTAAAGAATTTTGAGTTATCATCCTCACAGTCAAAATTTCAATTATCAGAGAAAATATGTTTTCAGATCAAAAAGCCTTACTCGATGCCGTGAATCAAATTATGCCATTCGGAAAATATACGGGGAGAGCTTTGTTACACCTTCCAGAACCTTATTTAGTGTGGTTTAAATCAAAAGGCTTTCCTGAAGGAAAATTAGGACAGCAGCTTGAATTAATTTACGAAGTAAAACTCAATGGTCTTGAGGGGATGTTGGAGCCACTTTTACGTTCAAGTCGTTTAGGTATTCCTAAACATTAAAATAATTATTGATAAATAAACCTATTTTTATATTTATAAGTAATAAAGATTTTTGGTAACAAGTTGTTTTATTTATTTAATTTTTAATGCGTCGATTTATCATTCTATTGACCTTTACTTTGGTTTTTTTTTTAGCCACCACTCACTTGATTTAGTCGTTTTATTAACCTTAACTAAGTTGTCGTCTGCTGTTTTATTCGACAATGATGAAAAGTATAACAGGACAATGACGGAGATTTATTAATGAGAACAAAGAAAAGAGATCGGCTAGGTAGAGCACATTCTAATGGTTATCAAGCAGGCCTAAACGGAAAAACAAAAGAAAAGTGTCCTTATCAAAATATTGATGTAAAATCCGAGTGGTTAGGGGGGTGGCGTGATGCAGTTACTGACCGGTACTCAGGATTATTCAAGTAATCAAATAAAAAATTAGCGTTGATAAAACAAAAAACCTTTCTAATAGAAAGGTTTTTACATTTTAAGCAAAACCAAAAACCTAAAGTTCTGTTGGCAAATGCCAATTTATTTGTGGAATGTTTTTTGAGAGTAACCATTCATTTGCTTTTGAAAAATGCTGACAGCCAAAAAAACCTCGATATGCAGATAATGGTGATGGATGTGGACCATTTAAGACCAAGTGTTTATGTGTGTTAATATTTTTACCTTTTTTTTGTGCATGAGCTCCCCAAAGTAAAAACACACAAGCGCTACTTTCTTGATTAATTTTTTCTATTACGGCATCAGTAAATGTTTCCCAACCTAACTTAGCGTGTGAGTGTGCTTGCGCTTTTTGTACGGTTAATACCGTATTAAGTAGTAATACGCCTTGCTCTGCCCACTCAGTTAAACACCCATGATTTGGTTTGTTAAAGCTATCGAATTCATTAACGAGTTCTTTATAAATATTAACTAACGAGGGAGGTATTTTGATACCGGCTTGCACAGAAAAGGCTAAACCGTGTGCTTGGTTTTCACCGTGGTAAGGATCTTGTCCTAAGATGACGACCTTGATATTTTTAATATCGTGATAACTAAAAGCATTAAATATGTCACCTTGTGCAGGAAAAATAACGTCGCCATTAGCTCGCTGCTGAGCAAGTACTTGGTTTAGCTCGACAAAATAAGGCTTGGCTTGTTCTTCATTGATCAGTGCTTGCCACTGATGTTTGATTTTCTTGCTCATAATTTAGTAATAAAAAGGCCGTTAATATAAATTAACGACCATTTTAAACGCTTCTATACTCGTTGCCAATCAAGATGCATGCTTGCTGTGCATTGTTCGGTAAAAAGCCTTACTTATCGTGTAATAACAAATACTCACGTAAGTCACTAAAATCAGCAGCCATATCTTTTGACAAAATTGTTTCGCTAGCGCAATCTGCAAGCTCTTTAGGTAAACCAATCGGTTGCCCCAAAATACTTTCAACAACCTCTTTGAATTTTGCTGGGTGTGCGGTACCTAAAAACACGCCGAATTCGCCTTCATTTGCATTGTATTGTAAGGCTTTGTAGGCAACGGCTGCATGTGGTTCACTGATGTAGCCAAGCTTAGCAAGCTGTAAAACAGTTGACTGTGTTTGTTCTTCGTCAATTGAAACTGAGCTAATACAATCGCTTGGTACAATGCCTGATTTAAGCATGTGCTCAATACGTGGCCAGTTATTGGGATCGCTAACGTCCATTGCGTTTGAAATAGTGGCTACTGTTTCGTTCGGAGTCCATTCGCCTGTTTCAAGGTAGCGTGGAACAGTGTCATTAGCGTTAGTCGCAGCGATAAATCGTTTAATAGGTAAGCCAAGAGCTTTGGCAAATAACCCAGCAGTTAAATTACCAAAATTACCACTTGGAATAGAGACAACGATATTATCCAATTCTGTTTTACATTTTTGACGAGTTAACTGAGCAACTGCTTCAAAGTAATAACATATTTGCGCCAATAAACGACTGATATTTATAGAGTTAGCTGAGTTTAAACCGATTGTAGTGGCAAGTTTTTTATCATCAAAAGACTTTTTAACTAATGCCTGACAATCATCAAAACTACCGTCAATTGCAAGTGTTTCAATATTTCCACCTAACGTGGTAAACATTTTTTCTTGTAGCAGGCTGATCTTTCCTTTCGGGTATAAAATGACAACACGAATATTTTCTATACCATGAAATGCATGAGCAACGGCAGCACCGGTATCGCCAGATGTTGCTGTGAGTATGGTGATTTTTTTGTCTTTACTAAATTTTTGAAGACATTTAGCCATAAAGCGAGCACCAAAGTCTTTAAAGGCGAGGGTTGGCCCATGAAACAATTCGAGTATGGCGCGATCTTTACTGATGGGTTGGATTTGTGCCGGAAAGTTAAAAGCACTGGTCACAATTTCGGTTAACTGATCTTTTGTTAGATCATCTTTAACAAAAGGGTAAAGTACATGCACGCTTCTTTCGACTAATGGCATGGCAAGTAATTCATCGATGTTATCTAAAACAGGGATTGTCTCAGGAAAAAATAAACCTTGGTTTTTACCTAAGCCTTGTTTAACAGCGCCAGCAAAACTGACTTGCTCATCGTTTTCTTTCAAATTATAAAATTTCACAACATATTCCTAATAAATTCTTTATTTTTACTTTTCAATAATGTGATTAGCTGGGTAATTTACCTGCACCAGCGACATCAACCTGACAGACATGGACAAAACCCAAGTCGGTTTGTAAATAGTTTTCTTTTAACCAGTTTGCCGCACTTTGTGCTTTTTCAAGTGAATCAGACACACAAAATAAAGTGGGTCCTGAGCCTGAAATACCTATCGCTAAATGCCCTTGTTCTTCTAAGTATGTTTTAGATGCTTCAAACTTAGGTAACAAGTGTTTACGATAAGGTTCTGCTATTACGTCTTTGAGTACTGAAAAAGCTTGTTCTTTATCATTACGGTGACAAGCATCAACAAAGGTTGCTAAATTTTGACTAAATGTAATCGCATCAGCACGGCTGTATTTAGTCGGTAAAACATCACGAGCGGCTTTTGTTGAGACATTAATACCCGGATAGGCCATCACATAATAGCAATCATCAAATTGAGGTAAGTCTCTGCAAATAACTTGTTTATCTGGCACCATTAATTTTAAGCCACCTAAGAAACAAGGCGCTACATTGTCATAATGTAAACTGCCACTTATTTTGGCTTCCATTTCACCCATCATAAACAATAACGTTTTTTCATCAAAATATTGCAGATAAAATTCATTTAGCGCGACTAATGCGGCAACGACTGAACAAGCGCTTGACCCTAAACCACTGCCAACAGGCATTTTTTTATCTAATGTTAGCTGCACTTTCTGTATCGGTTGCTGCGCTTTTTTAAGCGCTTGGTTGTATAAAACCAAACAATGCCAAACAATATTATCTGTTGGCTTACCTGGTAATTTATTGGCAAATTCACCGATGACGATAAGTTTATTGTCTTCAGCTGATTCAATAGAAACTATATCACCAAGCAATGTGCCGTCAATAGGCCTGACAGCTAAGCCTAATACATCAAAGCCTACATTGAGGTTACCAATTGATGCTGGCGCAAAAACAGAGAGAGTCATTAGTGTTGTTGCTCCCATGCTAATGTTCTTAATAAGTCACCAAAAACTCCGGCAGCAGTTACTGCAGCACCTGCGCCATAGCCACGTAATACGAAAGGCAAGGGTTGATAATAACGACTATGAATAGCTAAAGCATTTTCACCTTCTTTAACACTATAAAGAGGGTGGTCACTGGCGACTGCTTCAATGGCAACTTTACACTGACCATTAACAATATTGCCGATATAACGTAAAACTTTTCCTTCACTTTTTGCGAGAGCAATACGTTTAGAAAATTCATCGTCGATTTTCGGTAAGTTATTCATGAAGTCACTTACGTCGCCACTGGCATCAAAATCTGCTGGTAGTACTGATTCTATAGAGATATCAGATAATTCTAGTTGCATTCCAGCTTCTCGTGCCATGATCAATAACTTACGGGCAACGTCCATTCCACTTAAATCGTCACGAGGATCCGGCTCTGTAAAACCATTTTCTTTTGCTATTGCAGTGGCTTGAGAAACGGTCATACCTTCTTCTAACTTACCAAACATATAAGAAAGTGAACCAGACAGTATTCCTTCAAAACGCATTAATTCATCACCCGCTTTTATTAAGCTTTGTAATGTGTCAATGACTGGTAAGCCTGCACCCACTGTTGTCTCGTACAAGAAGCGACGGTTAGATTTCTGTGCCGCGCTTCGCAGTGCTTGATAGTATTCCCAAGAATCTGTATTCGCTTTTTTATTGGGTGTCACAATATTAAAACCTTCTTCAAGGTAGTTAACATAACTCATTGCTAAAGATTCGTTTGAAGTCGAATCTACCAAAACAGGGTTAATCAAATGATTTTTACGGACAAAGTCTTTTATTTTTTCAACATTTACCGGTACCGACGTGTTCGTCATCTCTGCTTGCCAGTTATCTAAATCGATACCTTCTTCATTAAAAACCATACCTTTACTGTTAGCAATACCATAAACTTTTAAAGAAATATTTTGTTCTTTAAGTTTAGGTTGCTGACGAGCAATTTGCGCAATAAGTTCACTACCCACGACGCCACAGCCAACAAGAAATACATCAATGGTTGGTTTGTGTGTAAAGAAATTTTGATGACTGACTTTCATTGCATCAGTACATTTACGTTTTTCTACTACGACAGAGATGCTTCGTTCGGAAGAATCTTGGGCGATAGCTACAACATTCACACGTGCTTGCGCAAGTGAACTAAAGAACTTAGCGGCAACGCCTTGTTGATGGTGCATTCCATCACCCACTAATGACACGATTGATAACTCGTGTTGTAATTTAAGTGGCTCAAGTAAACCGTTGAGTAATTCGAGTTCAAACTCTTGTTGAAGGCTGTGTTGTGCTAATTGAGCATCACTGGTATGTATACAAAAACTGATACAGTATTCGCTGGACGATTGGCTAATTAATACCAGAGAAATGTTTTCTTGGCTCATGGTTGCAAAAACGCGACTCGCCATACCAACCATACCTTTCATGCCTGGGCCTGAAACGTTAATCATGGTTAAATCATCAAGATTCGATATTGCTTTAACTTTTTTAGTTTTATCGTCTTCATTCGATATTAACGTACCTGGCGCAGAAGGGTTGCCAGTATTTTTAATTAAACAAGGAATGTGAAATTGTGCAATCGGTCCGATTGTTTTAGGATGCAGTACACTTGCACCAAAATAGGAAAGCTCCATCGCTTCTTGATATGACAAGTAATCGAGTAACTTTGCTTCTTTGATTAGGCGAGGATCCGCATTAAAAACACCGTCTACATCCGTCCATATTTCACAACAATCAGCTTCAGCACAAACCGCTAATACTGCAGCAGAATAATCAGATCCGTTTCTACCTAATGTCGTTACTTGCTTTTGGTTGTTTACACCAATAAAACCGGGCATTAAAGCAACGTTGTGTAGTTTCTCATAATGTACTTGAAAATTTTCTTTTGATAAGACTAGGTCCGCAACGGCATTGAGTGAAGCATCATTAGTGATTAAGAAATTTTCTGGAACGAGTACAGACGTTTCAATGTTTTGTGCGTTTAAGACCGACTCAAGTAAGGCAACACTTAATCGTTCCCCTATGCTGATAATAATTGCTCGGATGTGATCTGGGCAATAAGATAGCATTGTTGCGCCTTGCAAATAACGCAACAGTTTATGATCCCAATTTACAAGCGTTTGTTCTGCGTGCAACGGACTGAAATTTGGCACAGTAGCACCAAGATCTTCAATAATACTATTAATAGCTTTTCTAAAGTGCTCTAGATCATTTTGTAATTTTATTTCATCACTGATATTTTCTGCCATTGCAACTAAATGGTTAGTCACGCCTTGTGGCGCTGAAACAACCACGGCAACAGGAGAGTCGTTACTCTTGTCAGAAATGATTTTGGCTACTTGCACAAACCGTTCTGCTGATGCTAAAGATGAACCGCCAAATTTTAATACACGCATTTTACTTCCTCTTTATTACATTATGCTTTGCGAGCCAAAGCGTTTTGTAATGATTAAAACCTTAAAACAAAAAAAGCCCGTTACCTAAAGGGTCACGGGCTTTTTTTTAATGTGTTTTTTACACGTCAGCCGATGACCATCATCCCATTGAGGGTAATAGTGGTAATAATAATGGTAAGTCGGCGAATAAATGTTCTCATGAGTATAAAATGCCTGAGCAGTGTTTTACTGTCAATAGATATTTATGAATAAAAAGTTATACTTTATTCATAAAAGAGGGAGGTGGTGATTTTTTTTGTATATTAGAACGATTTTATTCAATTCTTCAAACGTTAATAAGCTGTTTTGCAACACAAACAATATTTCGTCCAGAAGCTTTAGCATCATATAGGGCAATGTCTGTATTAGATATCAAATCTTCATAACGGTTATCTTCTTCGCTAATAACCGCGACGCCAACGCTCGCTGTAACTTTTATTTCAGATGCTTGAAAGTTAATGACATTTTTACTAATAGCCACTCTAATTCTTTCAGCAACATCTAAAGCGCCAACAATATCAGTATTTGGCAGAATAATAGCAAATTCTTCACCACCGTAACGTCCAAATAAATCACCTAAACGTAAAAGTGAACTAATGACTTTTGCCGTTTCTATCAGTACTAAGTCGCCACCTAAGTGTCCGTTGGTATCATTAAGTAATTTGAAGTGATCTAAATCGAACATGATAAGTGCTAAACCATGCTGATATCGACGAGCACGAGAAAATTCTTTTTCTAAACACTCTTCCCAGTGCTTACGGTTGAATATTTGTGTAAGACCATCAATACGGTTTGCTTGTGCAAGTTCTTCTAATGTTTTGTTGAGCATTGTCTGGTAATGACAAACATCGGTAACATCTTCAATCAGAATACATACGTTGTCACTACCATCTTTTCGCTCAAGTGGAAGAAATGTACAGTTCTGTGCCATAAAGTGACTATTAGTCGATATAGGGCGTGTATGCTGCAATTCAAAAAGGTGATGTCTTTGTTCCCATGAACAAAATGATTGTGACTTCAGTTGAAATACACTTTCAACTTTTCTTTTGAGCCATTTGTGGGGTAATTCCGTAAAAACGTTAAAAATGTTATGTCCGATAACATCATCTGTTTTTTTATTCGCATGAATTTCTAAATATCGATTCCAAAATACAATGTTGTATTGATTATCAATAATCAGAATACCCGTGTTTATTTTATTGGTAATATCCGTGCAAATATCATTTGGAGACATTAAAATTCTTCTAAAATTCTGTCGATAACAGCTTTGATGTTGTTAATTGCCGATTCAGGGATAAATAAAATCATATCGCAATTAAAGGAATAATCAGTTACTTGATAAGTTATTTTAACTTTTAATGCCAAGTCCCAATTAAAAGATTGTTGAGCAAGATGATCCGATACCGCACTTTGTGAACCCGCTAATAAACGTGGTGCACTGTAAGACATTTGGTTATCTATTTGCTTAGCAAAAACATTTAAGAAAGTGGTTGTTAAAATTGAACTTAAATCAATAATCTGTTCTTCAACGGATAACTCATCAGGTTCATAACCCAGTAAATCGGCAAGACGATCAGAATCTTTCGGTTTGTAAACTAATAACGCTTCACCACGAATACCTTCATAACCGAAGAAACCTTGACTGACAATCGCAGCAGAGTTTTCGTTACTGTTTAGTATATCAAGGAGGTTTAGAGTACTTACTTGCTCAATACTGGGTACTTTCAAATAAACGAAGGTGTCTAAGAATCTTGCAAGTTGGTCGCTTGCTTGGCCCATAGCAACATTGATTATTTCTTGTAAACAATCTTGTTGATCTTCATTTAAATTAAGTTCACTCATAAAAAACCGTGATTTTTCAAATTAGTATTAAGGACATCTAATTGAACGGGTTTGCGCATAAAAGCCTTCGCGCCTAGTTCAAGTACTTTATTTTGCATTTCCGGTTGGATATCAGCAGATATGACAAAAATTGCCGGCGTAATATTTTCATCTTTTAGGGTTTGAAGAACACCTAAGCCGTCAAGAACAGGCATAGTAAGATCAAGGAATAAGATGTCAAATTCTTGACTTCGCAAAAGTTCAAGAGCTTCTTGCCCATCTTTTGCTAATTGTGCGTTGGCAGATAGTTGCTCTGGTAAGCTTCGTAAAACTTGTTTACGCGCCATATTAGAGTCATCACAAACAAGAACTGAAAAGCTCATGTAATGGGTAATCCTTTATTATTTTTATTATATAATGCTAATCTACCTTAAATTATGTGCACTGTTAATGAATAAAGTAATAAAAGCCTTTTTTTATGCTCTGATTGACAAAGTAAATCAATAAACGGTTAATTTAACAACAAACAACAAACAAATATCATCGTATCCGTCATTTTCTATAATATATTAATTATATGCCAAATATCACCGTAAACAGCATAATAGATAATATTGCTGAAACGGTATAAATCGCGGTTGCTTTCCAACTGTAGGTTCTTAATTTCATGGAGCGTATCCTTATCTTTTGGTAATAATGACGAACAATAATTTGTCACTATTTTGTTAATATTAATTAGTGTTGAATATATAAGCGATATTCATGCCAAAAAATCATCATAAATGAAGGATTTACTTAAATATTATTTTTGATTGAATATTACTGATTATTTTAAGCATTATAAAAGGCAATAAAAGAAGGGATCTGTGATAAGTTTTTATAAAGATAATCTTTTTTTTCATCATTATTTGTAAAGGTTTCGTGGTGGGGGGATTAAATCTTTGATGCTATTAAATATTTGGCCAATGTAATTGATTTTGATGAGACTTCAACCAAGCTTTTGCTAATAAATAGTGAGGATAATTCAGCTCAACTAATTGCCAAAACGCAGTTGAATGATTCATATGGTGAAGGTGACAAAGTTCGTGGACAATCACGTAATCGATTACCCAATTAGGTGTCATTACCAGTAAAGAACTAAAACTAAGTTCAGCTCTACTATTACAACTTCCCCAACGAGACTTATACAATCTTACTTTAAATGACTTAGGTAAAACGCCAATTTTTTCGGCTTGAAGACTTAGGTTTTCTTCGATATAGTGACTGGTCCGCTGTTTAAACCAATCTTCAAGTTGTCTCTTTACCTGTGTTTTTTGTAAGTCAGGTTTATCAAATACTTTTGATTTCATTCGATTTGAAATAGTAACGATAATCAAATCTTGTTCAAGGATAACTTCGGGAAATAAACCGTAAGTAATGTGGAGTGTTTTAAGTTCACCATTGATTAATAGCTTACTTGATTCTTGACAATAATTATTCGAATGGTGAGGAATACTATTTTGCTCTGCAACTTTTTTCTGTAACCAAGCGCTTTTAGCGTTAACAATATTCGCGACTTCTTTTTCAGAAACAAATTTTGGTGCACGGATAATTATTTTACCGTGCTTAACCTGTAAGCCGATTGTTTTTCTTTTAGCACTGCGAATCAGTTGATAGGACAACATGTTCGCAGGTTTTAGTGCCTGCATAACGATAGCTTACGCAGCGTCTTTATTCACTTTAGTTTTTCGTGGTGCTTTAGCTGCGGGTTTACTTGCTTTCTTTTCAGTCACAGGTTCAACACTTTCTTGTTCTTGCACATCAGCACCAGTTAAAACGGTCGGTATTGTTTCTTCACTTTTAACGGCGACTTTTTTAGCCGTAGTTACCGGTTTAGCTTTTTTAGCCTGAAGCGCAACAAGTACATCTTCACGATTTTTAGCCAGGTAAATACAGAGTTCTTCACGAGTTTTCTCATCAAGATCTAATGCGGTAGCTTCAAACATCTCGGCTAAGCTATCAGCCATATCAAGCATTTTGTCATACTCGTCTGCTGCTTTTTTGTCCATGAATGTTTCAACCTCCACACCTTGTCTAATGACGACAAATCGACTTTCAACTGCCATTACTTTTCCTTACCTGATCAATATTACGCTTGATAGTTTTATCATATACGATAAAACGGCCTATACAACTTAATTTAAACTGTATATGAATACAGTACTATACGAGGTTTTAAATTAAATACAATCATTTTATAAAACCTCGTTATTTGATAATACTGTTTTTACACGTTTGGCTACAACAATCTAACTCTAAATTTACGACCTTTCAATTTGCCGTCACTGAGTTTTTTAAAAGCTTGTTTGGCAAACTTTCTGCTAACAGCAACATAAGCCCAGTTGTCTGACAACTGTATTTTACCTACTTCGCTACCTGAAATAGTTTTGTCGCCCGTTATTGCCCCAAGTATATCGCCAGCACGTACTTTTTGTTTTTTGCCACCGTCAATTTGGATAGTAGACATTTTAGGCGAGTATACTGATTCGTTCAGCACACTGGCATCGGGTAATAACTCACCTTCAATAGTACGGTCAAGGTAATCTTCTAATAATCCAATTTTGTAGCTTTCTTTTTCACTGAAAAATGAACAGGCAATACCTGTGCTACCCGCTCGGCCAGTACGACCAATACGGTGAACATGAATTTCGCTATCACGGGCAATATGATAATTAAACACAGCGTCTAAAGCATCAATATCTAAACCGCGAGCGGCTACATCGGTAGCAACCAAAATTGAAATACTTTTATTAGAAAAACGTACTAATACTTCGGTACGATCTCTTTGCTCTAAATCACCATGTAAATCTTGTACGTTAAAACCATAATTACGCAGTTCAGATACAACAATTTGAACGTCTTTTTTAGTATTACAAAACACGATGCTAGATTCTGGCTGATGTTTTAACAATAACAAACGTATGCCGTCGATACGTTCACTGTCATTTTCTACTTTATAAAAGTGCTGTGAAATAGTGCTTTCTTCATGGTTTCCTTCAACGGTAACCTTTGTTGGAGAGCGCATTATTTTTTTAGAGATTTCCGCAATTTCTGGTGGGAACGTTGCACTAAACAATAATGTTTGTCGATCTTGTGGAATATTTGAAATAATGAAATCAACAGAAGCTTGAAAACCCATTTCTAGCATGCGATCAGCTTCATCGAGTACGAGCATATTCACATTGTCTAATTTTAGTGTGCCCTTACCAAGATGATCTTCAATCCTTCCTGGTGTGCCAACAATAATGTGCGCGCCATGCTCTAGTGATCCAACTTGTGGACCAAACGGCATACCGCCACATAACGTTAAAATCTTGATGTTGTGAATAGCGCGTGCCAATTTACGCAGCTCTTTCGCTACTTGATCAGCTAATTCACGTGTTGGACAAAGGATCAACGACTGAATACGAAAACGCTTTACGTCTAATTTCTCTAAAACACCTAAGCCAAAAGCCGCTGTTTTTCCTGATCCTGTTTTTCCTTGGGCGATAACGTCACCACCAGAAATAATGGTCGGTAAGCTTTGTGCTTGTATATCGGTCATCTGTTGATAACCCATAGAGTCTAAATTTTGAATTAACTCAGGCTTGAGTTGTAAAGTGGAGAAACTAAGTTCGCTCAACGGAAATTCCTTGGCATAAAAATAATGCGCCATTTTACCTTGTTTACTTATACCAAGTCTACTTAGTTGTTCCCTCTCAGATTTTCCCCGTGTTTTGAGAACAAAGAGAATTATTTTGTATATAGCTATTCTATATGAAAGTAATTATCTGTAGTTATCGAATCGCTGGGAAACTCCCGAAGGGCGAGTTTAAAAGGCTTACAGGCTGCGTTATTGATTTTGATAAGGGAATAACCATTCTCATCAATCAATGCCTTGCCTCTAAACCTTCTAAATATCGCTGAGCGGGAAGAAACTAAGTAGAATTGGTATCATTACTCTATAAAAAAATGGCTCATATTGAGTGCGCACATTTGTGGTTGCTCAAGCGGCAACATATGACCGGTATTGGCAAGAACGGATAAAGAAATCAGGGGTGATTGTGGCAAAATAGCTTCAATACGACTGAGCTTAACCAGTGAGTCGTTATCTCCAATTAAAAACATTATAGGTATTGAAAGTGTAGGGAGCTTAACTAACAAGTTTTCTCGTTGAGTCGTCACGGTTAATTGGTGAATGAGGGTTTCTTTTCCGAGGCTAGTATCCATTTCTCGAATGCAATTGATAATTTCAAAGCTGTTCTGTTTACTCGAATCAAGTAGGGCAGTTATACGTTTTGTTGGGATCCCAGAATACCCATGAGTTTTTAAATACGAAATAGTTCGACTGCGCTCTTTTAATTCATTCTCTGGCAGGGAGTAAGACATATTAGAAATAAGGAGTAACTTATTAATTTGCTCCGGAAATTTCAAGGCATAAGCGGTAGCGATATAACCGCCTAAAGAAAATCCGGCTAAATTTATTTTTCCTTCGGGTAGTTTCCTCTCAAGTGAAGTGACTATTTCATCAATACTATTTCCCATGGGAATAGCGATATGAATAAGCTCAATATTCTCAGGCAAGTATTGAATAGAATCTTGCCATAAGCGTTGATCGCACATGGTGCCTGGTAAGCAATATATTGTAGTTTTCATTATGTATATTACTGAATCACGTCATCAAATAACTGTACATTCACTATTTCATTTGCTGGAACCTTTCCTTGGCTCGCAGGTAAAATAATATAACAATTGGCCGTCGACATGCTGGTTAGAATTCCAGAACCTTGACTACCTGTACTGGTAACTGTCATCTCACCTAGTTCATTAGTTGATAGTATCGCGCGCTGAAAGTCCATACGTCCGGGACGTTTGTTTAATTGGGTGGCGGTTTTCACTTTCAGTAAAGGAAATTTTTTCGGTTGAGCATTCTGTAATTTTAATAATGCTGGAACCGCTAATTGATGAGCAGTGACTAATGCTGAAACGGGATTGCCTGGTAAGCCAAAAAAGTAACTGTTCGGTAATTTTCCAAAAGCAAAAGGTTTGCCGGGCTTCATGGCTATTTTCCAAAAACCAATTTCACCTAATTGTTCGAGTATCATTTTTGTGTAGTCAGCTTCACCTACTGAAACACCACCTGAAGAGATAACCACATCAGCTTGCTGGTCTGCTTGTTCGAATGCAGTACGTATTGCTTTCTCGTCATCGCCAATAATACCGAAGTTTATAACATCGACATTGAGCTTGGTTAACATCGCGATTAGCGCATGGCTGTTACTTTCAAAGATATCACCCTCACTGAGTATTTCACCAGGAGACTTTAATTCATCGCCTGTTGCCAATACCGCAACAGTAATTTTACGAAAAACTTCTACGTTAGGCACGCCTAGCGATGCTAATACACCAATGTCGATAGCGGACAGTTTTTTACCTTGTGAAAATACATGTTGGTTTATCGCAATATCTTCACCAGAAAAACGTATATTATCGTTAAACTCTCTACTTTCTAGAAAAGTAATATGTTCATCGTTCGCTTCACAGTTTTCCTGCATTTCGACGGTATCACAACATGAAGGTAATTTTGCACCTGTCATAATTCGAATACATTCACCTAGATCACATTCTCCTGAAAATGGTTCACCCGCCATCGACCGGCCAACCATTTTTAAGCTATTGTTGCTTTGTAAGCTTTCTACTTTAAACGCATAACCGTCCATCGCTGAATTATTATGAGGTGGAACATTTAGCGGGCTTGATATATCGCTAGCTAAAACACGGTTTAAAGCTTGTGATAAAGAAATTAATTCTGTATCAGAAATCGGTTTTATAGCCGACAACATTTTTTCCATCGCTTGTTCGAAAGGCAGCAATCCGGGAGCAGAACAACAATCAACCATAGGTAACTCTTCTATTTTATTTTCTTGCGGTAAGCTAGTTCCGCTTGGGTGTAGGTATTATGACGTAAAATATACGACAAATAATATGCTTTAATCGCGGATTCTTGATGCACATCAAGATTACTTACATTCTAGCCGTATTTAAATCTTGAAAATAGTTTACTATACTTAAAGAATTAAAAAATTATTCGCCGAGCTTTTTTAGCTAAATCTTTTTTGGAATGCTATTCAAGCCGTGGTTACAGCAATATCGCTTTAACCGCCAGGGTTAACAAGGAAACGCGTTAGCCTCCCTACATTTGGAAAGGTGAGATGTTAACAGACAACTTCGGTCGCAAGTTTTATTACTTGCGCCTCTCTATTACTGACGTTTGCAACTTCCGTTGCACCTATTGCTTGCCTGATGGTTATTCATGCGACAACGATCGTGATTTCCTTTCGTATGATGAAATCAAACGTGTTGCTAATGCTTTCGCGCAGATGGGTACAGAAAAAATTCGCATTACTGGCGGTGAACCGTCATTGCGTAAAGACTTACCTGAAATTATTGCTGCATGTAAGCAAACGCCAGGCATTAAAAAAGTCGCAATAACTACCAATGGTTATAAATTACCCGAGCATTTACAAAGCTGGTTAGATGCAGGAATTGATGCGATTAATATCAGTATTGATAGCCTTGATCCGCGTATGTTTCACTCGATTACAGGCCATAATAAATTACCGCATATTTTAAAAGGCATTGATATGGCGTTGGCAGATGGTCGTCCATCTATCAAAATTAATACCGTATTGATGCGTGAATATAATGGTCACGATATTAAAACCTTTCTTGATTGGCTTAAAGTAACGCCGGTGACATTACGTTTTATTGAACTAATGCAAACGGGTGATAACCAAGAATTTTTTGATGCACAGCATGTACAAGGTGCACGTATTAAACAAAACTTAATACTCGATGGTTGGTTGCCGGTAATAAATGATAAAACTGCAGGACCCGCTCAAGAGTTTTATCATCCTGATTACCTAGGTAAAATTGGTTTGATCATGCCGTACAGCAAAGACTTTTGTAATACCTGCAATCGTTTACGCGTAAGTTCATTAGGTAAATTACACCTGTGCTTATTTACCGAAGAAGGTTTACCACTGAAAGAATACTTACAACAAGATGATGTTGAACCGCTGAAAGAACAAATTCGCGCCATGATGACGGATAAAAAAGCCACGCATTTCCTGCAAGATAAACTGACAGGTGCCACCAAAAACCTGGCTATGTTGGGCGGATAGTATGGTTAGGGACATGGTTAGGAATATGGCAGCTCATTATGAAAGTTAATATAAACGAGAGCATGACCACTTCTTTTTTGAATCAAGATTGTTTAGGCGTGGTATTAGCTGGCGGGAAATCTTCTCGTATGGGCTCTAATAAAGCCTTGTTAATGAGAAATAGCTCTACTTTTAACGGCCAGTCGCGCGGCAGTGAAAATATGCTCAGTTACAGTAAAAACTTACTGAAAAATGTAGGTATAAATAACATTGTTGTCAGTGGTCATGTTGATGGTGGTAGCACTGAAAATTATGTTTCAGATAAATTTGCCGAGCTTGGCCCTATGGGCGGTATTTACAGTGTTATTAAAAAATACCAACCAAAATCATTACTTATTTTACCGGTAGATTTACCGTTAATGACCAAGCAAACTTTGCATCAGTTAAAAATGAAAGGTGAATTAACCCAAAAAGCCTGTTTCTTTACGGATCATTTTCTTCCGCTTTATTTACCCAATAATGCTTTTGTTGAGCAATTTTTCACAGCTAGCTTTGCGCAGTTTCAGCAGAGCAATATAAACACTGTGAACGCAAAAAATGATAAGAAAAATGGTCCGTCGATTCGTTCGATGTTGTCACAAGTGCCGCATCAAGCCTTAGCGTTAAAGTCGCCACAGTGTCTATTTAATAGCAATACACCTGAAGAATGGCAACAAGCACAGCAGCGCTTTAGTATTTAGAGGTTGCGCAGAAAATGTGTGTAGAATCTTGTGTTACTTCACAGAAAAATAAATTTAACAACTTACTAAAAAACCAATAAAATTTAGGAAAACTTATGAGCTCTTCACATGGCGGTAACGCTTTTATTCCCTTATCAATTGCCGTATTAACTGTTTCTGATACCCGTGATGAATCCAACGATACTTCAGGACAAGTGCTTGTTGAACGCTTAATTGAAGCAGGTCATAAACTTGCCGATAAAGTGATTGTTAAAGATGATGTTTACCAACTACGCGCGATTGTTTCTAAGTGGATCGCTGACGATAGTGTGCAAGCAATAATTTCTACTGGCGGTACCGGTTTTACTGATCGTGATAATACGCCTGAAGCACTATTGCCATTGTTTGATAAAAATGTCGAAGGTTTTGGAGAGGTTTTCCGTGCAATTTCACTCGATGAAATTGGTACATCAACGATTCAGTCGCGTGCCTTTGGTGGCATTGCAAACAGCACCGTTATTTTGTGTGTGCCAGGTTCAACCAATGCTTGTCGTACGGCTTGGGATAAACTGATTAAAGAACAACTCGATGCCAGTCATCGTCCTTGTAATTTTGTGCCGCATTTAAAAATGGCAGAAGTTGAGTTTTGTGAGACACGTGATTAATGAGCCATTCTACAGAACAAGACAAGCCTAGCCTTAGTCATGTAAATAAACGTGGTGAAGCTAATATGGTTGATGTCACTGAAAAAGCAATGACATCGCGTTCTGCTACAGCAGAAGGTTATATCCAAATGTCGGCGCACACGTTGTCGTTAATTACCCAAGGCGATAATAAAAAGGGTGACGTATTTTCTGTTGCTCGTATTGCCGGTATTCAAGCGGCCAAAAAGTGCAGTGACTTAATTCCGCTTTGCCATCCGTTAATGTTGACGAAAGTGAAAGTAGACTTCACCATCGACGAAGAAAACGGTCAAGTACACGTAACAAGTTTATGTAAGCTTACCGGACAAACGGGTGTTGAAATGGAGGCGTTAACCGCCGTTTCTATTGCTTGTTTAACCTTGTTTGATATGTGCAAAGCTGCAGATCCTTTAATGGAAATTCACGGTATTCGCGTGATAACCAAAGAAGGTGGTAAGTCGGGTTCTTGGCAAGCAAAAGCTGAGCAAGCTTTACAGAATCAAAAGAATGAAGGATAACCTATGATCAAAGTCATATTTTTTGCCGCTCTGCGTGAACAGTTGGGTTGCGGTGGTACTGAAGTTAGTGCTTGTAACGCGACCACCGTCGCTGAAGTTAAAGAAGCTTTAGGACAAAAAGGTGCCGACTGGAAAAATTATTTAGCCAACAACTCATTACTGTGTGCGGTAAATCATCAAATGGTGCAGGGCGATTTTTCAGTAAAATCGGGGGATGAAGTCGCTTTCTTTCCTCCTGTTACCGGTGGTTAAACGTGTGAAAATAGATACGACCATAAATAAGTACGCAGAAATCAGCATTCAAGTTGAAGATTTTGATCATGGCTTCGAAGTTAATCTTTTAGAAAATGATAATGTTGAAGATGGCGCGGTAGTCACTTTTAGCGGTCGCGTACGCAATAATAATTTAGGGCTAAAAGTAAAAGGGTTATTCCTTGAGCATTACCCAAACATGACAGAAAAGCTGTTAGCTGAAATTATTGAAACAGCGAAACAGCGTTGGAATATTGGCCGCGTAAAAGTTATTCACCGTATAGGTCAGTTAGCCATTGGTGAACAAATTGTTTTTGTTGGCGTAACCAGTAAACATCGTCAAGATGCCTTTGCCGCTAACGAATTCATTATGGATTTTTTGAAAGTAAAAGCACCGTTTTGGAAAAAAGAGCTGACTGAACTGGGTGAATCATGGCTTGCAGCGAAAACCAGTGATAAAGAAAAAGCACAGGCGTGGAGTAAATAGCGGTGAGCTTATTGCTAACTCGTGCATTAGCTAGCTTTATATTTTTCGGGCTACTGCTTTTTTCATCAACTGACGTTAGGGCTAAAAACACGTTAAGTCTCGATGACAACAACGTAAATGAAAAGCCCTTGCGCATTGCGGTTGCTTCGAATTTTGCACCGACTTTAAAAAAATTATTGGCGCGTTACAACGCTAAGCAAATAAAATTCCCTAGCCCACTTATCATTCCAGCCTCTAGCGGTACTTTGTTCCTGCAAATTAAACATGGCGCTGCTTTTGACCTGTTCTTATCGGCTGATCGAGAAAGGCCAGAATTATTAACTGAAGCACATTTAGTTTTAATCGGTAGCCAACAAACCTATGCCTATGGACAATTAGCGCTTTGGTCTGCAAAACATGAAATTGCTGCGGATCCATTTACGGCCTTGAAAAACAACAAGCAACGCCTTGCTATTGCTAATCCTAGAATTGCCCCTTATGGCAAGGCGGCTAAGCAAGTTTTAGAAAATTTACAATTGTGGGATAGTTATAAAACACGTTTTATTCAGGGTATTAATATTGGTCAAACTTTTCAGCAAACACGTTCTCAAGCGGTAAACTTAGGTATTGTCAGTAATAGTCAACTCATCCTCAATAATCTGAAAGGTGTGATAATTCCTGCGCGCTTACATCAGCCTATAGAACAACAATTGGTGATGTTAAAGCAAAGTAAAAATATTCAACAGGCCCAGCGATTTGTTGCATTCTTAATGAGTGAGACAAGTCAGCAGTTTATTATTGATTCAGGATATATGAAATTGAGTCAAGAAAAAAATAAAGATAAAAGCAAAGAGAATACCATTGAATAATACCCATCCTGATATTCTCGCACTTATTACTACGCTAAAAATGGCGGGGTTAACCACTATTATTCTGATGTTAATTGGCACACCGCTGGCGTGGTATTTAGCCAAAATGCAAAGTAGGGCAAAAGTGTTTATTGAGGCGTTGGTGGCTCTGCCTTTAGTTTTACCTCCTACCGTTCTAGGTTTCTATTTATTATTGGTATTTTCACCGCAATATTTACCTGGGCAACTTTGGCAACAAGCGACAGGTCAACAGCTTGCTTTTAGTTTTTCGGCCATTGTTATTGGTTCTGTTTTATATTCACTGCCGTTTGTTGTCCAGCCGCTGCAAAAAGCCTTTGAACAATTGGGTGATGACTTATTAGAAGCTGCAGCTATGTTAGGCGCTAGCGCGTTCGATCGTTTTTTCACGATTGTATTACCGATTACCAAAGCGAGTTTTATTACTGCAGCCAGTTTAGGTTTTGCTCATACGGTAGGAGAGTTTGGCGTGGTCCTGATGATTGGCGGTAATATTCCCGGTGAAACCCGTGTGCTTTCAATCGCCTTATTTGACCATGTAGAAGCGTTTGATTATGCCCAAGCTCATATTATTTCAATCAGCTTAGTTATATCTTCTCTCGTTTTATTATCGTTGATTTATTTACTTAATCGTCCAGCCCAAAATAACCAGACTAAATCCAAAAGAGTAAACTAATGGCTGAACTAATGCCTGAACTAATGCCTGAACTAAACCTCAACTTTACCGTTCAACATGACGATTTCTCATTATCCATTGATGAAAAAATATCGCTTACTGGTATTACTGGAATTTTTGGCCACTCAGGCTCAGGTAAGTCGACCTTATTAAAAGTGATTGCTGGACTTGAAAAACAAGCAAATGGTAAATTATCACTGAATAATGATGAATTATTAAATAGCGAAGCAAAACTTTTTGTTGCCGCACAAGATCGCAATATAGGCTTAGTTTTTCAAAATAGCCGCTTATTCCCGCATTTGAACGTTGAAGAAAATCTGCGTTATGGACAAAAACGTAATAAAAATAGTGTGCTAAAATTTTCAGAAATAGTTGAGTTAACGCAGCTTGAAAGTTTACTCGACAAAAGGGTTACTCAACTATCAGGTGGCGAGCAACAGCGTGTAGCATTAGCGCGAGCAATATTAGCTGAGCCAATATTATTATTACTTGATGAGCCATTGAGCGCACTCGACGATAAAAATAAAATTGTATGGTTAGCGTTACTTACAAAAGTGAAGAAAACGCTAAATTTACCCATGTTATATGTCAGTCATTCTTTAAATGAAATTCAACAGCTTGCTGATAAATTATTAGTGCTTTCAGCAGGAAAAGTAAGTCACTATGGTGATATCCATCACGTTATTCATCAACTGACTACCAATCATGAAATATTGCACCAAACCAGTTTGTCATTAACAGTGAGAGAGCATTTACCTGAATACGGCTTAACAAGTTTAGCCTTAGGTGAGCAGCAAATATTTATTGCTTGTGATCATGAACCTAACACGGAAAAGCAAGTTCGCTGTATTATTGCGGCAGGTGATATTAGCATCACTTTACATGAACCTATAGAAAGCTCTATCGTTAATCATTTACATGGCGTAATAACGGTGCTTGGCAAAATAGGATCAACTGATGGCCGTAACGCTCAAATGTTGATAACCGTTAATTGCTCAGGGCAAAACTTCTTTGTTACGATTACCACTTGGTCTGTGAAGCGTTTGTCGTTAACGGTGGGCCAACGTATTTTTATTCAATTTAAAGCCAATGCTGTACGTTCACTACGCTAATATTTTATAGGAAATTATTCTGCTCATGTTATCTCAAAACGAACAACTACGTTATAGCCGTCAAATAATGCTGAATAAAATTGGTGAAAGCGGCCAATTAGCTTTACTAGAAGCAAAAGTATTAATTGTAGGAATGGGTGGGTTGGGTAATCCGGTGAGCTTGTATCTCGCTGCAGCAGGTGTTGGAACTTTGTTTCTTGCTGATGGCGACAAAGTTGACATTACTAATTTACAGCGACAAATTTTATTCTGTGAGCAAGATGTTGGTAATAATAAAGCAGACGTTGGCGCTGAAAAATTGCAGCAACATAATAGTGAAATTACCATTGAAGTGGTTGATGAAATGCTTGATACAGAGCTCGCTAATTATTATATTGAGCAAGTTGATGTCGTGATTGATTGCACTGACAATATCAATACCCGCTATTTATTGAACCGAGTATGTGTCGAACAAAAAACGCCATTAATAGTTGGTGCGGCGACTGGTTTTGATGGTCAACAATTAGTGGTAGATCCTAGAAACCCAGAAAGTGCTTGTTATCAATGCTTATTCCCAGCCACTGAAAAGGCCCCAACGAACAATTGTCAAACAGTGGGGATAGTCGGGCCGGTATTAGCCATTGTTGCAGGTATGCAATCGTTACAAGCTATAAAGCTCTTAACGGGCAACGCGATACATATTAATCAACTGAATATGTTTGATGGCTTATCGAATCAATGGCAACAGTTTAGTTTGAAAAAACAGACTAATTGTCCTATTTGTAGTGATTGCTAAGTGTTCACTTTTTGGCCAGCCTGTGTAAAAACTAATTGTTGATATATAAATATAAAAACACCTTTTA
>JASDWX010000039.1:0-24627 GCA_041890515.1 Alteromonadaceae bacterium | reverse complement strand
ACTCTATACTACCTATTACTTCGTAGTTAAACTGTGTTATAAATAATTGACTGGTTTCTTGAATTAACAGGATCTACATTGAAATATACTATATTTGTTTTTTGTATACTTGCTCATTTTTCCCCATATGACGCCCAAGCAAATGATTCTGGTGAGGGTATACAATCTATAAGTGAAGGCCTTCAATCTACTGTACGTATAAAGGGAAAGCCATCAAAGCTTAGCAGTCTAAAAGAAAGAATGGCCCATTATAATGTGCCAGCTGTTTCAATAGCATTTCTAAAAGATAACAAAATTAGTTGGACACACACTGAAGGTTTTATTGACTTAAACAATCATCGACCTATTGATGAGAATACTGTTTTTCAAGCAGCAAGCATTTCTAAAGCCGTTTTTGCTAGTACATTGATGAAATACCGTCAAGATAATGGTTTAAATATAGATGCAGATATAAATACATTACTTAAAAGCTGGCAGTTACCTGCCCATCAATGGGCGAGTAAAAATAACGTTTCATTACGTCAATTACTCAGTCATTCTGCGGGTACTACGGTTCATGGCTTTGCAGGATATAAACATGGCTCTGATGTACCTTCTATTACCTCATTACTCAATGGGGCTAAACCTGCAAATTCTGCCCCTGTTGTTGTAGATATTGAACCTGGCACTCAATTCAGGTATTCGGGAGGGGGAACAACATTAGCCCAACTTGTTTTGCAAGATCACGCTAAAAGCACAATAACTGAATTAGCTAAAAAAATTATTTTTGAACCGTTAATGATGCAACATAGTAGCTTTAGTCAGCCTTTAGTCGGTAACTTAAAAAGTAATGCGGCAGTTGCCCATAATGCTGACGGTAAACCTGTAGTTGGCGGTTCACATACGTATGCAACTTTATCGGCTGCGGGGCTATGGACTACACCATCTGACTTACTACGCTTAGTTTCACAAATACAGCTAGCAGGCTTAGGTAAAAATAATGCTTTTTTCTCTAAAAGTACCATTGATGAAATGCTAACACCTCAAATACCGCCGATGGGAATTGGGTTTTCATAGAAGGAGAAGACGAAATTACTTCTTTTAGTCACGGTGGCGCTAATGAAGGTTTTATGGCTCATTTATTTGCTCACACAAAAACAGGCGATGGAATCGTAATTATGACTAATGGCGAGAAAGGTACTTCATTGATTGATGAGATCATGATTAGAGCAAGTGAGATTTATCATTGGGATGAATTTAAACCAACAGAAAAGAGTGAATCCAGATTAACACCTAAGTTATTCGAGTCTATTATAGGCGAGTATAAAATAACCGACCCCTTTGAAACTACGTTAGTTATAACGGAAAAGCGTGGGGGATTTTTAGTTAATATTGGAAAATTTGTTAAGAATGAGATGTTTTTTCCTGAAAGTGAGCGGCAGTTATTTTCCATGACTGGCATGAGCTTGTTCTTACATCCTAATGATAAAGGAGAGGTAAACCATATTTCTTTTTGGGGGGGAATTAATGCGATTAGAGAGAAATAATAATAGCTCTTAAATAAGAGTGATGGTGATTTATTAAGCATATCTACGTTGAAAAGTGTTTGTTATTGTCTTGGAGTTAACTTAGTTGAGGAGTTAAGCCAATCAATGATGGCTGCATTAAAATTAAGCCTTTTCATCATAAATTATTATCTGAAATGATAACGTTGCACACAGTAGATATTTATTTATATATTGACTACCGATGGTTTTACTTGATTTAGCAAACTCAAATGTGCAATCTTAATTTTATAATAATGATCATTTTTTTGTATATAGAGAGCCTGAAATGCCCACCTACCTGCAGAGAATTAAGGATGACTTGTTAACATTTTGAGTAAAAAAAAAAGTGCTGTAGACAAGCCTTAAGAATAACGCTTATTTTTATATGATGTTTACCCTGATACTATTTTCTCAGGTTAAACAGGCAAGTCACTTCCTAAGATATTACTCTGCGTTGAATGGTCTCTTTGTAAGTTAACACCCGCCCAAATAAGATTCGATGACAGGAATGTCACCGACGTTACTGGGTATAACACTTACTTGTTCATAAGTAATATTACAAGCCGTTTGTGGATCGATACCACTCGCTGTCAAAGTATCTGATAATGACGAAGGTACTATAATCGCTAAACTGTTATTCGTGAGGACTGTCCAATGACTATCACTTAAATTGAGCAAGCTTTGTACCTCCAAAGATACGGGATACCCAAAATGAGTTTGAATGCCATCAACTTCAGGGTTTTCATTTTGGTGAATAGTTTCTTCGTTTTCCACTCTTGATTTTAGATTTACCCTATTCATCGCTTCCGTCAACGCCCCTCGCACTTGCATTAATGATGCACGTCTAGCATCAGATGAAATTTCTATAAACTTTGGCGCTGCTGTGACCGCGAGAATACCGAGAATGACAATGACGGTAACCAACTCAATTAAGGTGAAACCAGACTGAATTTTCATGGACATTCTTTTATTCCTTGTAAGGACAAAGTTTTGTTAGCTTAATGGCCAGATATTTTTAATTGTTACCACTTTTTCATCTTATTAATGCATACAAGGTAATGGTCACCTAAGCTTACAGGTTGCATAATCACACCTCTAATTGGTGGATAAATAGGGTATAGATCTCGAACCTCAGGTGCTTTTAGGCCACCGAGAGTTAGCAATTTTGGAGATAAGACTAAAGAGGGAATACTTTTTGTTAAGGTATTGCGTATAAATTCAATAAAGAAATAACATTCATGACCGGTTTTAATCTTCAGCTAAGTATTAGTTTGGTGGTATGGGTATTCATTTATACTGCTAACATATAAAACTTACTAAGCACTCAAACAAATAGTGTGATATTAATAAATTCAATTTAATTTTATAATTGGGATATTACCAGCACTTATCCCCGTTATTTTGTAAGCTATCACCTTATTAGGCAACTATGGAAAATCTGCTGATTACCATCAAAAATACCCTGACTGAAAAGCATGAACGACCTTTTTCTGTGTATACCTCATTCAGAGAGCAAAATTTATTAAATGTCCCTATTGTAAAACCCTTATTAATCATTGTGCTTAAAGGTGACAAAGAACTTGGCAAAAATAATGAATTAGTTTGTCATGCTGGTGACTTTATCTTTCTATCAAGTAGCCCTGCAATTAATATGCGAAACATACCAAAAGATAAGGAATATTTTGCGTTGCTGATCGAGTTTGATTATGAGGATTTTGATGGTATCCAAATCAGTGCTTCAAATAAACAAGATTATTGTCTGGGTAAAATAACCTCCACTTTAGCAGAATGTTTAAAACAATTTGTTGAAAGCTCTCTTTGGGCTCCCACACAATTTTGGTCTCTTCGAAAAAGGGAAATCATCAAGTTACTCTGTCATATGGGTCATGAAGAAATTTTATCCATGCTAGGTAATCCAAAAATTGGACATCGGATCAATGAAATGTTCTCAACCCATAATTTTCAGCCATTAAGCATCGACCAAATTTGTGATCAACTAGCAATGAGCGAATCGACACTGCGACGGAAACTCAAAGCAGAAGGTACCAGTTTGCAAGAAATTAAAGACCAATCTAGACTTAGCTTAGGGTTACATTTATTGCAAACAACTCACCATTCCATTGCTCTCATTGCAGAAAAGTGTGGTTATCAGTCTCAATCAAGATTTACAGAGCGTTTTAAAGGACGATTTGGTTTAACACCATCCGAACTTCGTAAAACTAAAATGGAGGATTAGGGCGAAAGTGTGACCGTTTAGAGGCTACTTAATTAACCATTTAAAGTTAATAATATAACTTTAATCATATAAACATTCACAAGGATTATTATGCGTCATACTCTTAAACTTCTTTCTATTTTATCGCTTAGCGTTTCAGCATCTGTTGTTGCAGAAAACCTGACATTATCGAGTAAAGATATTGCTCAAGGAGAATTCATGTCTAAAACGCAAGAGTTCAATGGGTTTGGTTGTTCTGGAGGTGATTTATCACCACACCTTAAATGGTCTAATGCACCTGAAGGTACAAAAAGTTTTGCTATTACCGCTTATGACCCAGATGCCCCTACAGGAAGTGGTTGGTGGCATTGGCAAATAGTGAACATACCAATGACCGTGATGGAGATACCTTCTGGCGCAGGAAACATAAAAACCAATAGCGCCCCGATCGGTAGTACACAAATACAAAATGATTATGGCAATCAAGGTTTCGGTGGCGCTTGCCCACCCGAAGGCCATGGTGTACATCATTACCGCTTCACTATACACGCACTGTCCGTAGAAAAACTTGAGTTACCAAAAGAGGCTTCAGGTGCTTTAGCTGGATACATGATAAATGGTCACACAATCGAATCAACGACAATAGAATCTCTATACAAAAGAGACTAGTCACTAGATTTCTTTATTGGGTACGATATATTCAGCTGTTTATTGGTTATAAGTAAACTTGAAAATCAACGTCGACTAACGGCTGTTTATTCGTTACCTATTAATTAAGATGGTGCTCTCATCATTAATGTAGATACCTATGTTAGGTTCCATGCATTAGGCTTTGCTGCACTTATAATCATCCAAAACCACCTGCTTATCAAGACGGTATCGCTCATATAATTTAGTATATTCAAAAGATTTGGCTCCTTCTGAGGTTCCTATATTTTTAGCACCGATGAAAAGATAATATATTGCTTAAACAATGAGGTTCAAAATGAATGTAGGGTGTTTAAACAAATACAACGCAATTTCGACCATTATCTTTTGCTTGATAGACTGCTTTGTCTGCTCTTGCGAAGAGACCATTAAAGTCAATATCCATTGGATTAAATTGAGCGACGCCGAAACTTGCTGTAACCGTCAAGCCTTCTGGTTTTAATGCTTCTAACGTTTTTCGCAACTCTTTCGTTTTGTTAACCGCATGAATCAATGAACAGTGCTCGTATAATATCACAAACTCTTCCCCCCCAAACCGCGAGACAACGTCGTTATTACGAACATGATTAGAGAGTAACTCTCCAACTTTTATAAGTATCAAATCCCCGATGGCATGACCATGATCGTCATTGAACGATTTAAAGAAGTCGATATCAATAACCACTAAACAAAGTTCAATATTGTGCCTTTTAGCTGCACTAATTTTTTTGGATGCGCTATCTAATAAATAGTGACGATTGTAGAGGCCAGTGAGTTGGTCAGACATGGCTAATTCTTCTAAGCCTTGACGCTGAATTTCTAGCTGTTTAAATAACTGCTGATTAAGAATTAAATTGTCAACTCGTGCCAATAGCTCTTCATTCATTATTGGCTTGAGTACATAATCATTAACGCCCACTTTAAACAGCGCTAATTTTCGAGAAGTATCGTCAAAACTACTCATCGCTAAAATAGAAGTAGGTATAGGTGCTTTTTGTTTGCTCTCTCTGTCTCGAATATAACGTACTAAACCTGTTCCACTGACTTTTCCAGCAAGAATAATATCTGTCATCACGAGATCGTAATTTTGCTCATCATAGAGCTTTATGGCTTCTTCACCTGTCGTGATATGACTGACTTCATAACCATTGTCATTTAATAGACCCATAGTAATTTTCGCGACAGTCATTGAATCTTCGACGTACAATATTCTCCCACCATAAACAAAATTACTTCGGGTTGTTTTACTTAGACTATCAACATAACTTGAGAAGGCAGGAATGTCGTTTTTACTGAATACTTCTGTAACCCCTACCGCCATAAAGGACTCTGTTTCTTGTACCTCTGAAAAAGTGAGCATAACAATAGGTGTAGATTGAGTAGAAGAGGTTGCTCGCAACCTAGCACAAAAAAGACGGCAATCACTATCTTCTAATGTTCTCGCCACGCAAATAAGCTGATAACTATTGTCTTGAATTAAAGATAAAGCTTCTTTTTCACTGCTAACGCTGTCGGTTATAATCCCATGACTTTTAAGCGTCATATTAATAATCATTCGTGCGAACTTGGAAGGGTCAATGACAAGAGCTTTCATAAATTCATATTCTGATGGATAATGGCTTAAATATTAACCTATTAGGTAAAAAATACCAAACATTTATTATGATAAGTAAACGGATAAAACAAGGTGTATTTAACTATAATTTGCTTATAATGATGAATAAAAAATTCATGTTATCATGGCAATAAATGAAGATTATAAAACTATCCTTAACCGTGATACCGATAGTCACAAGACTCTTTCAAAAAAGTGAATGTGCCCACCTAAATCAGCGCTAAAATATCAAGAAATGCTAATTACTGTATAAGTTTTTAATGTAATCAAGTGCAGCATTTTGCCATAAGAACCTTGCTTTCATAGCATTATCAGCAATTTTATCCCATTTAATTGGATTGAGCTTTTTCACTTTTATTGCAACATCAAAACAACTGAGCATGTTTTCTGCTTGTTGAAGAGCGCTATCTCCGTTAAAAGTAAAACCATTGTTATTATGAATAATGGTATCGGTTAACCCACCCACACTATGTGCTAAACAAGGTTGACCTGCTCTCATTGACAACATTTGACTAATGCCACAAGGTTCAAATGAGCTTGGCATCAGGAATAAATCACCTGAGCTATACATACTTTCTGATAAAGCTTCTGAATAACCTTTTAGGAAAATAAAGTTACTATTCGTTGACGCTACTTTTACTAAAAAGTCTTCAAGTTTATTATCGCCACTGCCTAATAAAATAAATATGCCATCATCAGATAATCGTGTTAATAAGTGCTCTAGTGCTGTATCTCCATTTGGCATGATTTGTTGAAATAAGCGTATTTTTTGATCGGTAATACGCCCAACTGAAGTCAATATTAATGGCGGATTTCTATATTTTATTTCTGCAAGTTGCTTCAACCGCGTTATCGCGATTAAATGTGCGCTATCAACTAAAGACTTATTTGCTATCCATTTAATGACCGCGGATTCTGCAAGCTTTATTAAGTCGTGTAACTTTAAACGAACATTTACTTTATCTGGGTACTCACAACCATTTAGAATTCCATACAAGTTACCTGCATCAGCCACATTACTTAAGTCATTTTCTAAGCCTTCTCCACCAAAATAACCATGTTCTACATTACTCGGGGATAAGATCTCTTTTGCGTAAGTTGGCGAAACTGCATGCACTTTGTCTGAAAGTTTAATACCTGAGCGCATAGGATTCATACAATGATGATAACGGGGATCGCCTATTTGATCATAATCAAAAGATAAATAAGGAAACCACGCTTTTAATGATGACGCATCACCATCAATCGGTCTGATACCTTGTAACGCTAAATTGTGAATGGTATAAACGGTTTTAATATCTTTTAGTGCCTGGTATTCAGGATCATAAGCTCTCAACACTGACACCATTGCGGTATGCCAGTCATGTAAATGTATTACATCAATTTTACCAAAAACATCGCAAATGATAGCTTTTGCAACCGCTGCACTAAATAAAGCAAACTTGGTAGCATCAGAAGCAAAAGGTCTATTATCTGGGTCATTACAGTAAATTTGCCCTATTCCACCGATGGCAAACAATGGGTGTTCAATGATCCATTGAATAACATTTTTATGCGGATTAGCTAATGAATATTTATAAATATCAATTTTTTGTTTTTGACCTCCAAACATTACCTCCAATGACGTAACATATTTGGCGTCTGATAGCGTAGATAAACTGCCATACCCCGGCATTACCACATTAACCTTTTGACCAATCTCGGCTAAAGCAAGCGGAATATCACGTACGACATCAGCAATGCCTCCTACCTTCCCATGAGGTAAAGCATCATTTTCTGCCGCAGCCATTAATATATTCATTTCAGTACCTTTCATTCATTTTTATATTTTTCTGATCATTATATCAATATTAAATGCACTTATGTAATTGTTGTTAAGTGATCACATCTGGTTTATCTCTGCCCGTAAAGTGCTTAATCCCAGCGACTGCTTCAGCCACTTTAATGAGGCTACTAAGCGCGATTTGAGTTTCTTGCTCTAACAGTTCAGGTTCATTTTGGTAACAATCTATATAAAGTCTTAAGGTGGCCCCTTCAGTGCCAGTACCTGAAAGCCTAAAGACAATACGTCCACCATTTTTTAAATATATTCGAACACCTTGCTCGCTCGCTATCCTGTTATCTACGGGATCAGTATATTCAAAATCATCAGCAAACTCTATTGCAACCCCCGCCACTATTTGACCCGGTAACGAAACCAACTTTGCTTTTAAATGGCCGATCATCTCTTGTGCATTAGCACTGTCGACTGCTTCAAAATCATGACGAGTAAAATAATCACGACCATATTTGGACCAATGACTTCTCACAATGTCACTGACGGTTTGCTTTTTAACGGCAATTAAATTTAGCCAAAATAATACCGCCCATAAACCGTCTTTTTCTCTGACATGATCAGAGCCTGTGCCGAAGCTTTCTTCACCACATAGTGTGATTTTCCCTGCATCGAGTAAATTACCAAAGAACTTCCACCCTGTTGGTGTTTCATAACAAGGTATTTTCATCGCTTTGGCGACTCTATCTACAGCTCGACTTGTTGGCATTGAACGAGCAACACCCGCAATGCCTTTAGCATAAGCAGGAACGCAATGAGCATTGGCAGTTAGAATAGCTAAACTGTCACACGGGTTAATGTAGAAAGCTTTACCTAATACCATATTACGATCGCCATCACCATCTGATGCGGCACCGAAATCAAGCGGGTCATCACCGTGTAATAAGTTTACAAGTTCATGGGCATGAACTAAGTTAGGATCGGGATGTCCGCCACCAAAATCAGTTAATGGAATACCATTAATAACGGTACCCTTTGGCGCACCTAATCGGTTCTCGAGTATTTCTTTCGCGTAAGGTCCATTAACAGCATGCATAGCATCAAAACACATCCGAAAATTACCATTTGAGAGAAGCGTTTTCATGGAATCAAAATCAAACATAGATTCCATCAAATTGGCATAATCAATAACCGGATCAATAATATCTATTTGGCACTGCCCTATTTGCAAACTTGCTAATTTATCGAGATTAATATCATCCGCATCAATAATTTTAAATTGTTCTATCGACAAGGTTTGTTGAAAAATAGCCTCTGTAAGTTTTTCAGGCGCTGGACCGCCATTTTCACCATTGAATTTGATACCGAAGTCTTCGTCGGGGCCCCCAGGATTATGACTGGCTGATAAGATGAGACCACCACAAGCTTTAGTTTTTCGGATCACACAAGATGCAGCGGGTGTCGACAAAATTCCTCCCAGACCTACTAGAATACGAGAAAACCCGTTGGCAACGGCCATTCTAATAATGAGTTGGATTGCTTCGCGATTATAAAAACGTCCATCTCCACCTAAAACTAATTTTTTACCCTGACATGGTGCAATGGTATTAAAAACCGCCTGGACAAAATTTTCTAAATAACCTACTTGTTGGAATTGAATCACTTTTTTTCTTAAACCTGATGTGCCTGGTTTTTGATCTGTAAATGCTTGCGTATTAATGTGCTTAACCTGATCTGTTGACATTGTTTATCCTTCAAATTCTTATTATTGCTCATCAATCGTTATTCGCTTTCTTGCCATTCAAATATCATGGTCGATAAGGGAGGAATAGACAGAGCAAGGTGATTAGCTTGACCAGCATAAGCTTTATTTATTGAATTCACACCCCCACCATTACCCATATTACTGCCGCCATATTTAGCGCTATCTGTATTTAAACATTCACGGTAATAGCCCAATAAAGGAACGCCAACAGAATAATTTTCATAACGTTCAGGGGTTAGGTTCACAACAACTAAGGCAGGCGCACTTCCTTCTCTACCTTTTCTTAAATATATCAATATTGATTGTTGACTGTTTTGTGAGTCTACCCATTCAAAACCACGGCTATCACAATCAAGCTCATATAATGCAGGTATATTTTTGTATGCATAATTCAGATCTTTTATGAGTGTTTGTACACCCTTATGACTGTCGTGTTGTAACAAATGCCAATCTAAACTTTGATCATGATTCCACTCATCACGTTGAGCAAACTCACAGCCCATAAATAATAATTTTTTCCCGGGGTGAGTCCACATAAAACCATAATACGCACGTAAATTCGCAAACTTTTGCCAATCGTCTCCTGGCATTTTATTTAACAATGAACCTTTCCCGTGAACTACTTCATCATGGCTTAAAGGCAACACAAAGTTTTCACTAAAACTGTAGACTAAACCAAAGGTCATTTCGTTATGATGATGTTGACGATGAATGGGACCTCGTTCCATAAATTTCAGCGTATCGTTCATCCACCCCATATTCCATTTGAAACCAAAACCTAAACCACCGCCGTCTACAGGTTTAGAAACACCTGGCCAAGCTGTTGATTCTTCAGCAACCATCATGACCCCCGGATGTTTTAAATATGCACGGGTATTAACTTGCTGTAATAGCTCAATGGCTTCTAAGTTTTCTCGACCACCGTTAACATTGGGTAACCACTCACCCGCTTCTCTGCTGTAATCTAAATATAACATCGAGGCAACGGCATCAACACGTAAGCCATCGATATGAAATTGATCTAGCCAATAAATAGCATTACTGATCAAGTAACTTTTTACTTCTGCACGACCGTAGTTATAAATGAGGGTTTTCCAATCAGGGTGGAAGCCTTTTCGCAAATCTTCGTGCTCATATAAACAAGACCCATCAAACTTACCCGTACCATGTTCATCGGTAGGAAAATGCCCAGGAACCCAATCAAGCAGTAAGCCTAAACCTGCCTTATGACAACAATCTACAAAATATTTAAAATCATCACTACTACCAAAACGTGCAGTAGGCGCAAAAAGTCCTATAGGTTGATAACCCCATGAACCATCAAATGGAAATTCGCTAACAGGCATAAGTTGAAGATGCGTAAAACCCATTTCTACTGCATAAGGAATTAATTGTTTGGCTAACTCATGATAAGTTAAATAGCTTGGTGAGTGGCCAGCACCAGCATTACTTCGATCAGATGCGTCAACGTTTCGTTTCCAAGAGCCTAGGTGAACTTCATAAATAGCAACAGGACCATGATAATGATTTGAAGAAGTGGCGCGTTCCGCCATCCATTTTTCATCTTGCCACTGATATGCGCTACTAGGCACTACTTTTGAAGCTGTATCGGGTGCTAGTTGCATTGAAAATGCATACGGATCTGCTTTTAATGGTTGAATATGACCATTCTTATCGGCTATTTCATATTTGTAACTCGCGTTAGCAGATACCTTAGGAAGAAATATTTCCCAAACACCAGCCGCAGGATGTTTTCGCATAACATTGCGTCTGCCATCCCAAAAGTTAAAATCTCCCACTACCGAAACCCGTGACGCATCTGGCGCCCATAAAACAAAGTGGGTTCCTTTGACATGATCAATTTCTTTTTCATGCGCCCCCATCCATTCGTAGGTTTTCTCATGAGTACCTTCACAAAAAAGGTAAAGGTCATCATCACTGACCATAGAAGGATAAGAGTAGGGATCATCTATGATCACTGTTTCGCTTTTATAGGAGACACGTAAAGTGTAAGTAAAAAGATTACGTCGGCGTCCTATTTGACCTTCAAATAAACCAGATGGTTCAACTAAGTCGAGTGTGGCTACTGATTTATTATTCTTGTTATCAATAACTTCAACACTTTGTGCTTCTGGGAGAAATGCACGCACAATGATACCGCTACTAACCGGGTGTTTATGCATACCTAATACGGAGAATATATCTTGATGTTTAGCGTTAATAATTGCCGTGACTTCGTCGTTATCCAAAACAGTTTTTGCTAGATTCTTCATTGTATTTCCTGATATAGCGTTAAAAATTTAAGCGGTTAATTGTGAGTAATTCAACATTAAATTTTGTTTTATACATAACTTGTATATGAATCATTAAACTCAATTTAATACAAAGTTACGTAGATTAATCTCGCCTATTTTAAGTCTATGCGAGATTAAACGAGGTAATTTCATCAATCTTAGAAATTACCTTAATAACGTGCTTGTTAATACTTTACTGCTATGTGTTTTTAGTCTCAAGCGCAACAATCATGTCTCTTGTTACTAGCACCACCCCTTTGTCAGTAACCCTAAAGCCGTTGGCTCTATCATTGTCATGATTGATACCAATTTCCATACCTTCTGGGATAACACAACTTCGGTCGATTATCGCTTTTCTTATTTTGCTTCCTCGGTGAATTATGGCACCGGGCAAGATAACGGATTCATCTATATCACAGAATGAATTTACCCTTACTTTTGAAAATAGCAAAGACCTTTTAACGGTAGAACCTGATACAACTACACCGCCTGAAACAGTAGAGTCTATCGCTATACCACGACGGCTATCTTCATCAAAAATAAACTTTGCTGGAGCGGTTTGTTCTTGGTAGGTCCAAATTGGCCAATTTTCATCGTACATATTAAGTTGTGGCTCAGGTTCAACCAATTCCATATTTGCTTCCCAGAAAGAATCTAAAGTACCAACATCTCGCCAGTAAGGTTGTTTTTCACTATCTGGATCTTTAAATGGAAAAGCAAAAACACGATGGGATTCAATAATTTTAGGAATAATGTCATTCCCAAAATCGCCACTTGATCCTTCTTCTGCGGCATCTTTTTCTAATTGCTCAAACAAGAATTCAGTGTTGAAAACATAGTTGCCCATTGACGCTAAAGTAATACCGGGTTTACCCGGGACTTCAGAAGGATTAGCGGGTTTTTCATCAAAACGACACACGCGACTTTCTTCATCTACGGTCATAACACCGAAAGCCCCAGCCGCTTCCTTAACCGGCACTTCAATACAGCAAACGGTCATGTCGGCACCGTTAGCAACATGCTTAGCGAGTAACGGCCCGTAATCCATCCGATACACATGATCTCCAGATAAAATCATTACATACTTTGGGAGTTCGTGCCTGATGATATCAATGTTCTGAAAAACAGCATCTGCCGTTCCCATGTACCAACCTTCACCTTTTTGCTGAGACGCTGGTAATATCTCAATTGATTCACCCAGTTCTTTCTTGAAATGTCCCCAACCTCGATTAACATGTCGAATAAGTGAGTGCGATTTATATTGCGTAGCAATACCGACACGTCGAATGCCAGAGTTAATACAATTAGATAACGGGAAGTCGATGATCCTAAATTTACCACCAAAAAAGGTAGCGGGTTTAGACCTTTTATCTGTTAATTCAAACAATCGAGATCCTCTGCCACCCGCTAAAACTAGTGCATAAGTTTCTTTTGTTAAACTACTGATTCGCCTTTCTTCATAATTACTCATAATTTTCCTTTATAATCATTAACTAACGTTCAATAAAAGCCTTCATATAGTAAATTCACCTGATAAATTTACGCAATAGGACTAAAGTTTCCATATTTCATCTCGATACTGCCTAATCGTATGATCACTTGAAAAAACACCGCTGGCCGCCGTATTTAATATGCTCATTTTGGTCCACAACGTTTGATTTTTGTAAGCTTGGTCAACATTACGTTGAGCCTCAAAATAACTGTCAAAATCATAGGCCGTTAACCACATATCTTGTGTGTCACGAATAGAACTAATTATTGAATCAAAAATTCCTGGTTCAAATAAATTAAAGTGACCACTTTCTAACAAATGCATAACTGCTGATAATGTTTCAGAATTTGCAATAATATCGTTAGGCTGATAATTATCACGAATAGCCGATATTTCATGAGCTTGGGCACCAAAAAGAAAAAAGTTGTCCGGTTCAACAGCCTCTCTAATTTCAATGTTAGCACCATCTAACGTTCCGATAGTTAGCGCACCATTCATCATAAATTTCATATTACCGGTACCCGATGCTTCCTTACCCGCTGTTGATATTTGTTCGGATAAATCAGTTGCAGGGCAAATAATTTCCATTGCAGAAACATTATAATTAGGGATAAAAGCGACTTTTAAGTACTTAGCGGCTTTTGGGTCTAAGTTGATCGTGTCAGCGACATTATTAATGAGTTTAATAATGTCTTTCGCCATTGCATAACCTGGGGCCGCTTTACCGCCAATAAGCACACAACGAGGAGTAATATCAGCTGTATCACCTTTACGGATACGGTCATATAAACCAATAACATGCAAGATATTGAGTAATTGACGTTTGTATTCATGAATACGTTTTACTTGCACATCGAACATCATGTCAACATTAAATTTTACGCCGGTTGCCTGTTCAACAAAGTCAGCCAAAGCAGCTTTATTTGCTGTTTTACTTTCACGCCATTTCTTTTGAAAAGCCTTGTTTTCAGCAAATTGACGTAATTGTCCAATATCAGCAAAGTCAGCAACCCAGCCTTTTCCAATCTTACTGGAAATGAGTTCAGCTAAACTTGTGTTGCAGTGAGACAACCAACGACGTGGTGTTACTCCATTGGTTTTATTATTGAATTTTTCAGGCCATAATTGATAAAAATTGTTAAATAATCCCGCTTTTAATAATTTAGTATGCAGTGCTGCAACACCATTAACGGAGTAACTCCCCACAATAGCTAAATGAGCCATACGTACTTGTGGTTCGTGCCCCTCTTCAATTAATGATAAAGCTTGTTGTTTACTTGAATCACCTGGCCATTCAACAGCAACCTGCTGAAGAAAACGGGCATTTATTTCATAAATAATTTCTAAAATACGTGGTAACAAATTTTTAAATAAACTTACTGGCCACTTTTCCAACGCTTCGGGTAAAAGTGTATGATTTGTATATGCCATCGTTTTAGATGTAATATTCCAAGCATTATCCCAAGAGATGGCGTAGTCATCCATCAATATGCGCATTAATTCAGCGACTGCGATACTTGGGTGTGTATCGTTTAATTGAAAACTATTCAACGCAATGAATTCATCAAAATTATTACCACAATGTTCAACATAACTGTTGATGGTATCTTGCAATGAAGCAGAAGATAAAAAGTATTGTTGGCGCAACCTAAGCTCTTTACCATTTTCACTGCTGTCATTTGGATACAAAACCATCGTAATTTGTTCAGCAAGATTTTTTCTAGCAACCGATTCTGTATAACTACCCGCGTTAAACTCATCAAGATCAAATTCATCTGTCGCTTCAGATTTCCATAATCTCAAGGTGTTTACTATGCCGTTTTTGTAGCCTGGGATAGGCATGTCGTATGGAACTGCTAATACATCATGGGTGTTATTCCATTGTCGGTATTGCACACCATTTCGCTTTGTAATAACGTCAACATGACCAAAAAACTTTACTCTTATGGTTTTTTCTGGGGCGGCAATTTCCCATGGGTTACCATTACGTAACCAATTGTCTGGTTGTTCAACTTGATTACCATTTTTAATTTTTTGATTAAACATGCCATATTCATAACGAATGCCATACCCGATCACGGGTAAAGATAAGCTTGCACAACTATCTAGAAAACAAGCCGCTAAGCGCCCTAGTCCTCCATTGCCTAATCCGGCATCATGTTCGGCTTGTTCTACATCTTCTAAATCACAACAATAACCTTTCAGTGCATCACGAACCGTATCATCCAAATCTAAATTTAAAATAGCATTATTAAGTGCACGTCCCATTAAAAACTCTAAGGAGATGTATCCAACACGGCGTTGATGACCTCGCGTTTCTCGTGTGTTCCTCCACTGAGCAACTAGGCGGTCACGAATAGTAATGGCGAGTGCGTTATAGAGATATAAATGAGAGTCTTGTACCTTATCTCGGCCTAGGGAAAAATGAAAATGTCGGGCAAAATCTTCAGCAAAGGTGTGTTCATTCATTAATACACTGTTGTCTGATGTCGTAATTTCACATACAGCATTTTGTTTAGTCATGGTTATGTAAATCCTATTTATTATTTATAAACAATTACTTAATAAAACGATTGTTGAAAATGGAGCCATCGTTATTTTTCGCTCTGCTGGTATTTTTCGTATTTCATCTTGCTCAGTATTTGAAGTGGTATCCACGATCACTTGCCAATGATCGATTGTCTCTATATCAGGTAATTGAAATGCTATTGGCTCATGCCCCGCATGAAAAAGACTTAACAGTACAGGTGCAGACGGTGATTTTTCTTTTATCAAATAACCCAGCGTTGTTGCATGATGACAATGCCAATGCTCTTTTTGCATCGGGAAACCTGACTGATGAAACCACGTAATATCCACAAGCGATTCGTTATCATCTTTATGAATAAAACGATCATGCGCTAACATAGGAAAGCGATTTCTTAATTGACTTAAGCTTGCAACAAAAAGCTTCAATTCTTCAGCATATATATCTTTATTATCCCAACTTAACCAATTTAATTCATTGTCTTGGCAATAAGCATTATTGTTTCCTTGTTGTGTACGCCCTAATTCATCACCAGCAAGTAACATAGGCACACCTTGGGAAACCATAAGGGTGGTTAACATATTTTTTATTTGTCGTAATCGAAGCGCTAAAACAGCTTTATCTGATGTTTCTCCTTCAACACCGTTGTTATGTGAAAGATTATCCGAATGGCCATCTCTATTATTCTCACCATTGGCTTCATTATGTCGATGTTGATAACTCACCAAATCGTGCAACGTATTACCATCATGGCTACATAGAAAATTTATACTTGCATAGGGTTGACGACCACCATGTTCAAAAATATCACTTGAACCGTGGATCCTTCTCGCGAACTCAGGCAATAAACCTTTATCTCCACGCCAATAACGTCTGATCGTATCTCGATAACGATCATTCCATTCAGACCATGGCGAGGGGAAGCCTCCTAACTGATAGCCTCCAGGACCAATATCCCAAGGCTCTGCAATGACTTTAACGCCATTAAGTACAGGGTCTTGTAAAATAGCATCTAAAAAGCCATTACTCTTATCGAATCCGTGTACTTCTCTCCCTAAAATGGTGGCTAAATCAAACCTAAATCCATCAACACCCATGATTTGAACCCAGTAACGAAGACTGTCCATAACCATCTGTAATACACGAGGGTGACTAATATTTAAGGTATTCCCGCAGCCGGTATCATTAATATAGTAACGGGGCTCAGTAGGATTTAATCGATAATAAGAGTGATTGTCGATCCCTTTAAAACTTAACGTAGGACCTAACCAGTTACCTTCACATGTGTGGTTATAAACAACGTCAATGAGTACTTCAAAACCCGCTTGATGTAGTTCGTTAACCATACGTTGAAAATCATGTATTTGATTATTATTGAGATATTTATTATGGGGAACAAAGAAACCAAGGGAGTTGTATCCCCAATAATTGGATAATTTTTTATCCATCAAAAACTGTTCTGAAATAAATTGCTGTACAGGTAATAATTCTATGGTGGTGATACCCATAGCACGGTAATGAGCAATCATTGAGGGGTGACTTACTCCTAAAAATGACCCACGTAATTCTTTTGGGACTTTCTGGTTAAGTTCTGTAAGGCCTTTAACATGACCTTCGTAAATCACTGTGTTTTTCCAAGTGATTGGTTTTTTTGGTATCAGTGGGGCAAATGGGTCCAAAACAACTGCTTTGAACATAACATCTGCATTATCTCTCATATCAAAAGACAAGTCTTTTCTCGGGTCATTAACGTCATAAGCAAAATGGCGATCTGACCATGAAAACTTGCCTGTTAAGGCTTTTGCATAAGGGTCTAATAATAATTTATGATGATTAAATCGATGACCAAATTCAGGGCTATAAGCACCATAAACGCGATATCCATAAACTAATCCCGCTTTAGCTCCTTTAAGAAACCCATGCCAAATATCGTGTTCACACTGAGGTAACACAAATCGCATTAACTCTTTCTGGCCATGTTCATCAAAAACACACAGTTCAATTTTTTCAGCATTAGCTGAAAATATAGCGAAATTAACACCGGAATCTTCTACCGTTGTACCTATGGGATAGGCTCTACCTGACTCTATTCTATACTGTTTCATGCTTCTCCATTAACTAACATTTAATCATTATTAGTTAAATTACAGTAGAATGTCACATTACTGATCCCTTATACGTATGCACAAATTCAAAGCGCTTACAGACTTAAGGAAACATAAACGTTAAACGTTTATTAAGTAAATAAAAGCCTTAATTTAAGGCTTTAAACATTCTCAATATTGCTTCAAATACGCTTTAAGGGCTGGTGCTTATCACACTATTCTCACTACCAAATTCATTAGGTAAATATTGATCAGCTTTATAATCATTTTCCCATTCAGTTTTATTCAAAAAATAACGGAAATGAAAAGTACCATCTTTCGGTAGCCTTACCTTCGTTTTAAAACTCTGCGTTTTTTTATTAAACTTCATTTCAATGGCTTGCCAGTCATTAAAATCAGCAACCAATTCAGCAGATGTTACATCGCTTCGATTGAATTCAAAGGTTACTTCAATCTCATCTTTGGTTTTAAAAAACTTCTTTGTTAGCATTGTTATTCTCCATTAATTAATCATTTACTCATCAACTTTGCATTACTTATTCTGCTTTATTTCAGTGCGAAATATTACAAATAAGCCCTAATAATGCGCGTTTTCAATTTAAAATAGCCGTTTCACATGTCAGCATGATGAAATAGCATAAATCGAGCCGAATTTAAAAACTAAATTTTTTTCGTTAAAAGATCATTAAAGTAGTGTTAATTTTTTAGTGTAATGCAACCCTACCAATGTCGTAAGCAAACAACATAAAATAATAAAAAGTGGTCAAAAGAAACATTTAGTACTTTATTTGCTGTAATACTAACCTATAGTTTGTTAAAATTACACCGACATGTAATTTTATTTCATAAGAATAAGGACGTTTCAATGAATCTCATCGACCAGCTAGCCGAAGCATTGGGGTTTCATTCAAGTTATACGGGAGCGTTTGGCGATAAAGTTTTCGCAAAAGACCGAGCTAAACGAGCATTGATAAGGGCAATGGGCTACGAACTTGATGACGAATTATTAACCCAATCAATTGAACGGTTAAAAAACAGTCAATGGGTTGATATATTGCCGGTGGTGCATATTGCAAAACTTGAAGAGCAACAACATACCATTAAAATAAGTTTGCCTAAGTCTGAAGTTGAATTACTCCATTGGAATGTAGTGCTTGAAATAGAAAGTCAAATAGCGGGCTCTGTTAACATTAATGACATGCAACTCATTGCTGAGACAACATTAAATAATACACATTATTGCCAATATGACTTAATTTTACCAAAATTACAGCAAGGTTATCATCAACTTAATATCAGCTATGGTGATTATCAAGCGAATTGCCCGCTGATATATGCGCCTAAAACCTGCTACCCTCCTCAAGAAGCGTCACACAGTAAAGTATGGGGCTATACAGCGCAATTATATTCTCTTCGCAGTAAAATTAACTGGGGAATAGGCGATTTTACTGATTTAATGACACTGGTAGAAAAGTCAGCAGAGCAACAAGCATCGACTATTGGATTGAACCCCCTTCACCCACTTTATTATCAAAATCCTGCACATAGAAGCCCTTATTCACCATCCAGTCGTTGTTATTTGAATTCTCTTTATATCGATGTAACTCAAATACCAAACTTTGAGACTTGTGAATTGGCACAAGCAAAAGTGAAGGAAAAAGCATTTCAACAAAAAATAGCTCATGTCAATGCGAGTAAGTTAGTTGATTACCCTGGCGTAGCAAAACTGAAATATGAAATAACTGAATTATTATTTGAAGATTTCACTCTACGTATAACTAATAATTCTCAGCATGATACTTATAATGGAATGTCAGAAGAATTCGAATATTTCAAAGAAAAAAATAATGACTTACATCAGTTTGCAACATTTGAAGCATTATATGAACATTTCAATTTAGCAGATAAATATTCTTATGGGTGGACAGATTGGCCAATAAATTTTCAAAATCCAAGCAGTGAAGCAGTGCATGAGTTTCAACGAAATCATGCAAAACGCATTGAATATTTTTGTTTTATCCAATGGATTTCACATAAGCAATTAAGCAGTGTTGCCCAATTCACCGAAGAAAAAGAGATGGACATTGGTTTATATCTTGATTTAGCTGTTGGGTGTGATGGTTCAGGTTTTGATGTTTGGTCGGATAAAGAAGTTTATGTTGCCGGTGCATCTATTGGAGCACCACCCGATGATATGAATGCACTAGGACAAAATTGGGGGTTAACGCCAATCAACCCTGTATTACTGCAAAAGCAAGGTTTCCAACCTTTAGTGAAAGCACTTCGTAGCAATATGCAATATGCGGGTGCATTACGTATTGACCATATCTTAGGTTTAATGCGTCAATATTGGGTAGCACCTGGCATGGAAGCTAATGAAGGGGTTTATATTCGTTTTCCTTGGGAAGATATATTACGCATTATTGCATTAGAGTCACGTCGAAACGAGTGTGTGGTTATCGGTGAAGACTTAGGTAATGTGCCTGAAGGTTTTAGTGAAACTATTCAAAATGCAGGTCTTTTATCCTTTAAAGTCTTATTTTTTGAACGATGGGAGTCAGGGTTATTTAAACGACCTGAAACATTTCCTATACAATCTATTGTGACAATAGCCACCCATGATACCGCAACATTATCAGGTTGGTGGCAAGGTCGAGATTTGGAGTGGCGTGAACAACTAAATCTTTACCCAAACGAGGAAGCTGGACATGCTGACAGAAACTCACGAGCAAATGAACGCCAAAATCTTATTGCTGCGCTAAACGATTTACAAGTAATAGATATGAGTAACATTCCTGAGACGGAGCCCGCAAAAATGAACAACGAACTGAGTATTGCGGTACAAAAATATTTAGCCACCTCACCCAGCCATATCCAACTTATTCCTATGGAAGATGTTCTTGAAATAGCTGAACAAGTCAATATACCCGGTACTATCGATCAACATCCAAATTGGTTACAAAAGCTCCCTATTTTATTAGAAGATTTTAGCGAAATAAATTCGGTGATAAAAATAACCCAAGCAGTGAATAAGGCAAGACCAAAACAAAGCTTAAACGACGAAAAGTGAAACATCATTAAGACGATGATATTTCCTGATGTCCCAATGAATTCAATCTATTTTTAGACATGATGAAACGCCATAAATGCGGCAAGTACTTTGTCAGTTGCTTCTATTTGAGGGTAATGTGCAATGTCATCTAATAGTACAATACCAGGATTTGGAATAAGTTCCCGATATCTATCAACCATATGCATGCCTGAAATAGGATCGTCAACCCCATTAATGAAGAGTAAGGGTAATGATGTTCGTTGCAATGGAGTCACCCAACGATCACGGTATTTTTTACGCTCACTGATATATCGTATAATTTTATGAGAAATATACTGCCCTTTATCATGATCAATAAGTTGCCAAAACTCGCTAAGTTCTTCTGAGCTTGGTTTAGTGTTTTCTCCAAAAACAGACGCAAAGCTTTTATTAAATGTAGACGCATTAAGTAAACGACTTAATATCGACCCAACCGGACTGTTGAGTAATTTCTGTATCAGTCTTGCGCTATGCACTTCAGGAAATAGCCCACCATTTAACAGACATATTGATAATAGATTTTTCTTATTCGGCGGGCTTTCTTCATGGCGTGCTAAAAGTTCTTGAGCAACGGTATCTCCATAGTCATGAGCTAAAATATGGAATGAATTAATATTTAGATGTTTTAAAAATGACTCATGAAGATTAGCCTGATCAAAAATAGAATAGTCATAGTTTCTAGGTTTAGCTGAAAATCCAAAGCCAATCATATCGAGTGTAATAACACGAAAACACCTTGTAAGCTGGGGCCACAGATTGTGCCAGTCCCAAGAGGCCGTTGGGAAACCATGGATACATAATAAAACCTGTCCCCCTACTCCAGAATCCTGATAAAATATTGCGTGATTTCGATAATAAAAATACTTGCCAGTTTCTTTCCAAGATTGAAAGTTCATTTTCATATATCCACTTTATTGACTTATTTAGTATATCGAGATCAGACGAGTGACGTTCAGTATAATGCTGTTAAATACTTATTTACGAGGGACTATTAAAGTCACATCTTTCTAAAACATAGTACCTCGACGACCTTGTCCTACTACAATGGCCCCTAACAGCATTTGCAATGATCCAAATAATAATAGACAGAAAAGTAGTATATTACCCATGGGTGCCAGTGATTCATTGGATGCTGGAAAAAGTGATACGTTTAGCAGCCGGCCTACATTAATATTACGCACAACAACTTCCATCTCAATACCCGTTCTGTCTCCGCGTTTAATCCCATAACGCGAGGTATTATATTTTCAACCAATGCTAATAAAAGACAAAAAAATCATACAATAGGAATGTCTTTGCCTTAATATTGTCAGAACAACATTGAGTCTTTTAAAGATGTTGTTCCTGTTAATATCTCCCAAAAAAATCAACAGCAAAACTATAAAGGGATAGAATTTACTGAAACTATTGTATTCTCTTATCTTTATAGGTTGATGTTGGCTCATTATTTTATCCTTGCTTAATCTATGCTTGTTAATTTTGATAAGCATTATCGATTCTATCAAGGCGACGCAGAAGTGCTGGCCATGCAAGCAGATTAGCTGCTTGTTTAGCCATGACTTCATCCCGACCCTGTTCTGCTACTTTATCTTGAACGGTTATATCCGTTGGGTAGAAATTACCACCTGTTGAGCTGAGCGTAGCTACTTGCATTTCACAAGCTCGTTCAATAAAGTAAATACGCATAAACGCCTCGGCAACCGTTGCACCTAAAGCAAGCGTGCCATGATTACGTAATAACATGATATTTTTATCACCGAGATCCTTTTGTAATCGAGATCGTTCATCGAGATCAACGGCAACACCTTCGAAATCATGGTAAGCAATATCATCACGTATCAAAAGTGCGGTTTGGTTAAGTGGAAGCAACCCTCTTGGATCAGTTGAAACGGCTGTGCCAGATATCGTATGAAGATGAATAACACAGGCCACATCGTGCCTTACTTGATGCACCGCGGAGTGGATAGTAAAACCTGCTGGATTTACTGGGAATAGCGTTGGTAAAACCTTTTCCCCTTTTCCATTAACTTTAATCAAGCTTGACGCCGTCACTTCATCAAACAGTAAACCAAAAGGATTAATGAGAAACTCATCATCTGCTCCAGGTACGCGTGCCGATATATGGGTGAATATTAGGTCGTCCCATCCATAAGAGGCGACTAAACGATAAGCTGCAGCCAAATTGACTCTCACTTCCCATTCATCTACCGATACCTGTTGCTTAACGCTCTCATTGTTTATTGGCATAATTTGACTGTTTATCATTTAGGGTCTCCTTGTTTATATGAACCACTATAAGCAATTAAAGACTGAATAATTGTCAACCTGTTTACATTTAGCTAATATAAAAAACGACTGATAATAAAACCTGGTTAGACAATGAATGTTGGTATCACTAAAAACAAGTTAGCAGCTCTAAGTAACAATACTTGGATAAAAGGACTACCGTCAGAAACGCTGAGTGAACTATTAAAAGAAGTACGTTTTAAAAGCTACAAAGCTAATCAATGCCTTCATCGTAAAGGAGAATTAGCGTTTGGCTTATACGGAGTAATAAGTGGAGAAATAAGAATTAGTGCAACCACCTCTTCTGGTGAAGAAATTGTTTTTACTCGGATAAATGCTGGAAAATGGTTTGGCGAAATTGCAATATTAGATGAAGGTGTTCGTACACATGACGCGTTCACGACGCTTCAATCTGAGATTGCTATCATTCCGAAAGAATCAATCACTAAGATTTGTAAGAAACACCCAGAGGCTTACATGGCATTGGTTTCCTTATTATGTAAACATTGTCGTCAGGCGTTTGCTGCAGTCGATGACTTTCTATTATTTAACCCTGAACAACGACTGGCTAAACATGTGATCACTCAACTCGACATACTTGAAAGCACGAAGTTAATGATCAACCAACAGGAATTAGGTGCTTTAATAGGAATATCACGGCAAAGTACTCATAAAATTCTCAAATCGTGGGAAGTTAAAGGTTGGATTCAAAGAGTTTATAAAGGAGTGGATATTGTTCAATATAGCTCACTCAAAGCACTGTTTTTTGAACAGTAACGTATAAGTATAAGCGTTACTGCGCTGTTTATTTGTATGAGCTTTAGTAACCAAGACCTGCTCTACTTTTTAATGATATTGATAATTTATATCGTCTAGAGGAATAAGAGGTAGAGAATTTCAAGAATGCTTACCTGTGGAGGGAACACCACTCTCGCCAAAAGGGAAAGGAACCTTAGATGAGAGAAATAGTTTTGCTAAGCATCGGGTTATCAATGCCATAGGGACACTAAATTAAACATCTCGTGATGTTATTATGCAGGATTAAACGTATATTATAAGGCGCTTAACCCAGCAGTTAAGCCTGTAGAAATCAAACTTCATGAAGGCTATAAGGTAAAACTTCCTAAATAAATCATTGTTATTGTTCTTATCTGTTAGCGATCGCATTTCCTACTTTTTTAAACAAATGAGTCAAACTATTAGGCGACAATTAGCTTGGCCGGCTCGCGACAATTAACTTGACCGGTTTT
>JASDWX010000038.1:17808-24765 GCA_041890515.1 Alteromonadaceae bacterium | reverse complement strand
TCCTTCAGCTGTGACTATGAATCAATTGATCATTACAGAGCCATTGGTCATTAATTATAAAAGTGAAATAGCTATTGCACGTTTAACTGATGTTATTCAACGTGCAGAAATAACAGACGTTCAACGTGCAGAGCTTTATTACGATCGTGGGGTTATTTATGACAGTGTAGGTTTACGTTCCCTAGCTCGTCTTGATTTCAACCGAGCATTACGTCTAAAACCTGATTTTGTAGATGCTTATAACTTTTTAGGGATCCACTACACACAATTACAAGAATTTAACCAAGCCTATGAAGCCTTTGATTCTGCAATTGATTTGGATCCAATACATGAATATGCTTACTTGAACCGTGGTATCGCATTATATTATGGCGGTCGGCCTGAGCTTTCAATTGATGATTTTAGTGCCTTCCACCAACGTAATAAAAGCGATCCATATCGAATTTTATGGTTATATTTAGCTGAATACGCAACAGATAGCGTAAATGCTCAAGCAATATTACAGCGCTCTTCAGCTTTAGTTGACGATAACATTTGGGCGAAAAATATCATCCAAATGTATCTTGGAAATATTTCTGACAAATATTTTGTTAGCCAATTATCAGTAGATGTAAATTCAAATAAGGCTTTAAGTGAACGCTTATGTGAAGCTTACTTTTATTTAGGGAAGTATTACCAGTTAAAGGGAGATAATCAATCGGCTGCAAACTTTTTTAAACTAGCATTGAGTACGAATGTGTACGAGTTTGTTGAACACCGCTACGCTAAACTGGAGTTAGATTTAATGCGTAAAAAGGTTGTAAATCTAGCTGAACTGTCAGAATAATTATATCAATAGTTGTTGAAAGTTAAATGACTAAAGCTAAAAAAATATTAATCATATTGAGCTTGCTGACCTTATTGTTAGTGAGCTCTTTTTTTTGGTTATACTCTTTAGTTACTGCCGTAGAAAATGGTCACGGAACCCGTGCTCAATTCGCGTATATAGATCAATTTGGATTGAGGTCTTTGTTATATAACCGATTCAATGCATATGATATAGATGACAATAGATGGTTAAATATAGCTAAAACACTTGCAAAAGTTGATGGTGATTTTGCATTAAAATTAGCAAAATACTATATCAACAAACAAGATGAAACTCTTAATACGAAGAGGAATATTAAACTGTGGCTATTACAGGCTGTACGTTTAGGGAATGACAAAGCTAAAATATTATTAGCCGGTATTTATGTTGATAATAATAAGTTATTAGCTGCAAAAAAGTTATTAGTGCCCATCAAGTATGACCTTTCTGCTTTGACACTTTTAATTGAGCTTTCATTATTAAGAGGCGATTCAAAAGAGGTTGAAGCCTTTATACAACTGTTTGAGACTATAACTTCGGTTAATCAAACAGAAGATCATCAGCTATTTTTGCAAAAATTAAAGGTGTACGGAATAATAAATGACCCCATTTTAGAAACAAAAATCGAAACGAACTGCCTGGTGACAATAGCCCCATTTTCTACTAATCTTAACAATTTAGAATATTTTGAAAAACTCATTACATCACCAAACCTAGAACTATTGAAACCATACCTTTGTTTTTCTGCAATTAAATATATCAGTAAAATAGAGCTTAATTGTCTTCACCGTAAGGATGAAGCAATCAGGTGTGACGAAGCTATATGGAAAAATAACAATATGCTTATTAATAAACGCTTTGTTGCTGTTTTAGTTGATGAAGGCGGTGCTAATGTGAATTCAGGTATTTTATATATTGATCGCAATGATACTGAAGAAGTACTCTTTCATGAATTAACTCATTTGCTCGGGTTTATTGATGAATATCCCTTATCAAAGAATCATTTTCGTTGCTTAGCGGTACAAAAGTCAATGTTCTCTCATAATGTGGCTATATTACCTCGCATATATCATGGTCCAAGAGAAGTCGTTCGTCAAAAAATACTAAGCCAGTTACCTTGGGCTAAATATATATCAAGTCAAACGCAACTTGTAAACGAGACACCAAAAGGTTGGATGTTAGGAACAGTAGATAAAGAACTTGATAAGGTAGGTGCTTATATTGCGGAAAGTTGTAACGAAAAAAAATTTGTTGCAATAAAACCTTTAAACCAAAGAACGGCTTTACGTTATTTTGAAGAAAATTTTCCGATTTTATATCAACAAATGTTAGCGGATAACCCTACTAAATTTTTAATGCCACATCATATTGAAAATGTGGATATGGCATTAAAGGCAAAAAAATAACGCTTTCACGCTATTTTTACCTGATTTAAACTTAATCCTGAGCTAAGGGATTAGTGGAAAGGCTAAGATTTACGATAGTACGATTGCTCTTTGTTCCTTCGTCGTTTGGAAGTTTGTGTTCCTTTTTGACAGATTTTTTAATCATCACTGTTGTAGTTTTAACTTTTGCTATCGGCCACATAGTGTTGTTATTAAATAAATTTAATTTATCCTCCATTGGGCTTTCTAATGGTTTGATTACTGAAGTTTCTAAACACTCTTGTTGAGTTTTTGAACGTTTGTCTGTTTTAATGAACCATGAAAATAATTTCATACGACTATCCTTTATTTTCTTCACACTTTAATATTAGCCTATTCGTTAAACTTCGCCTACTTATTGGACTATTGTATAATTAATTGTGCCGTTATATCGATTTTTTAATTTATCTATTCTTTGTGTAATGTAAGGTATAATTGTTTCAGTGTTATTATTTTCTAATGTGTTTTTTTCATGAATAAATTTGATGTCAGTACTTTTCGAAAGCATTTTCCCCTGCTTAAGAAAAAAATTAATAATCGTCCATTAGTCTATTTCGATAATGGAGCGACAACTCAAAAACCTGCTGTGGTTATTGATACTGAGGTAGAAGTCTACGAAAAATACAATGCCAACGTTCATCGGTCATCTCATGCATTAAGTGCTATGGCTACAACTGCTTTTGAGCAAGCCAGGGAAGAAGTTCAGCGTTTTATTAATGCTCGATATATTAATGAAATCATCTGGACTTCAGGCACTACAGCCGGTATTAATTTAATTGCAGATAGCTGGGGCCAAAAAAACTTACAATCAGGTGATGAAATATTATTAAGCCATGGTGAACATCACGCTAATATAGTTCCTTGGCAAATGATTGCAGAAAAAACAGGAGCAATTATTAACGTTTTACCTTTAACATCAAGCGGTGTTATTGATGGAAACTTATTAGAGAACTATTTTAATGATAAAACTAAAATTGTTTGTTTTGCACATATATCTAATGTCATTGGGAAAGTTAACCCGATAACAAAAATAATATCTTTAGCTAAAAAATACCACGCAGTAACGGTTCTTGATGGTGCCCAAGCTTGTGCTCATTTATCACTTAATATGCAATCATTAGGTTGCGACTTCTATGTCTTTTCGGCACATAAAATGTTCGGCCCAACAGGTGTCGGTGTGTTGTATGGTCGCCGGGAGTTATTAAACGAAATGCCTCCTTATCAAGGTGGTGGTGAAATGATCAAAAATGTTAGCTTCCTTGGCACATCATTTAATGAATTACCCTTTAAATTTGAAGCAGGCACGCCTAATTATGCAGGTGTTATTGCTTTTTCTGCCAGCATCAAATTTATTAATTCTTTTGCCTTAGTAGAGATAGCGCAATATGAAGAACTATTAACAAAATACTGTTATGAAAAATTATCACACATAGAATCGATAGAGTTTGTTGTTGAAGGACAACCTGATATAGGCGTTATTTCATTTACTGTTGATGGTTTACATAATCATGATGTTGCCAGTGGACTTGATGCAAGTGGTATTGCCATAAGAAGTGGCCATCATTGCGCGATGCCATTAATGGAATATTTAAAGTTAACGGGGTGTATTCGCGTTTCATTAGCAGCTTATAATACGTTTTCAGAAGTTGACTTTTTTATTGAAAAACTAAAGTTACTTATCCAAGGTGCTGATGACAATATTGATAAAGTATTAACCGACAACAAACGAGTTGAACCTACCTGCCACTCAAATTCCCAAATGGCAATGATTGAGCGCTTTAATCAATTGAAAGGTTGGGACTCGCGTCATCGAGAAATAATGTTGCTTGGTAAAACACTAGTAAGAATGGATAAAAGTTTGCGTAATGACGATTCATTTATCCAAGGATGTGAAAGTCACGCTTGGTTAAGGGCTTCTAAAGACCCTCAAGGGCAATTTATCTTCAGTTGCGATAGTGACGCTAAAGTCATTAGAGGTTTAATGGTTATTATTTTAGCGGCATTTCAAAATAGGTCATCACAGCAAATATTAGCGTTTGATGACTATTCTTATTTTTCACAACTTGGCTTACTACAGCACTTGAGCCCGTCACGAAGTAATGGCGTTCAAGCCATTATTGAAAAAATAAAAATGTTAGCGAGATAAAATTAACGTTTATTTTTAGCTAAATACTTTTTAATTGCACGACTCGTCGCAAAAAAAGCAAAAGTCGCTGTAACGTGAGTAACGGCTCCAAAGCCAGAGCTACAATCTAACCTAACAGCACCTTCTTGTGTTTTTTTTGCGTGACAAACATTTCCTTCGTCATCAGGATAAACCAATTGCTCAGTAGAAAAAACAGCATCAATTGAGAATTTACGCTTGTTACTTGTTTTTGCATCGGCTTTAGGGAAGTTGAATTCACGGCGTAATTGATTTTTTACTTTTGCTAATAATGGGTCTTGATAAGTTTGGCTCAAATCGCAAAGTTTAATTTTACTTGGATCTGTTTGACCTCCAGCACCTCCAATAGTAATTATGGGTAATTTATTACGTTTACAATGAGCAATAATTGCTGTTTTTACTTTTACTGAATCAATTGCATCAATAACATAATCAAAATTATTGTTCATTAGTTCGCGTAAATTATCCAAGGTTACAAAGTCTTCAATAATATTTACATGACAATCAGGATTAATTTGCATAATTCGTTCAGCCATCACCTCAACTTTACTTTCACCAATAGATTGGCTAAGTGCATGAATTTGTCTATTAATATTTGTCGTACAAATATCATCTAAATCGATTAATGTAATTGCCCCAATACCTGTTCTTGCTAAAGATTCAGCTGCCCAAGAGCCTACACCACCGATGCCGATGACACAAAAGTGTGCTTTTTCTAACAGGGCTGCACCAGCAACGCCATAAAGACGTGCAATACCACCGAATCTCATTTGATATTCAGACATATAATTTTCTAGCTAATAAATTTTGAACATTATAATGCCGAATTAATGGTGAAGACAGCAAATATCATCTTGAATAAGATGTTATTTAGGTCTTATATCTTTTTTGTCAGTATTTAACGGTGTTTGATATTTATTCAACGTATTATCGATATAAATTATAGAAATCGATAACCGTATGAGCATTGTTGGTAAAACGACGTAAATAGCTCATATATTTGATCCAATACATAATGGTGCTAAAGCGACCCCAATCGGTAGGCTCATTAATACTAAGCGATGAATAATCACAAACACGTAAAAGCAACTACAGGCGGTATATTGTAAGTTGTTGTATTATTGACAACAACTATTTTAACGCTTACCTGTCGAAACAATGAGTAGCATTTTTCATCGTTAATGTGTCATTGATGTTTTTTAGAGTTAAATGAACATTATTATTGTCACTACTAAAACCTTTTTTTCTGTATCCTATGGTGTTTTAGATATTGTATATGAAGCTAGCTATTGTTGTTTCTCTTCAGTTAACTCTATATTTTATTATTTTGCTGACTCAGTGAATATGGATAAAAAGAAGAGGTTGAGCCTTGGTTAGAAAATTAGTTGCCCCCTTCAGGGAACTGTAATTACCAGTTATTGTAATAAGTATTTTTATTGGCTAATGTGCCTTACTTGCTAATAAAGTTGCGACAATACATTGGCGTAGTGCCTATCTTTTATCAAACTATATCCTTTCATTCGTGCAGAAAGTGTTCAACTGATTGTAGGTAATGGTCATATTATCTGTTCTGGTCGTGCTCTTGCATATTTAGCTTTATATTTTACTTAAAGGTCTATTGGTCGTTAGGCCGTAATCGATTGTGCTAAATTGATGATTTTAGATTTAGTAAGACAATAGCATGAAGAACAGGCTATATTATAAGCACAGGACTGGTTAGAAGGGCACTCTAATCCCTGCATTTCTGTTGAAACCTTAGCCGAATATTTGGATTATGTTCACATACATATAAACGCCGTTTTAAGTTAGCTATGAATGAAACATCAATAAATTATTTGCAAAGAGCCAGAGTTGAATATCGAAAAGTTAAGTTAGAAATAGCCTGTATCTTATAAAAAAATTATTTTGTCAGCAGATTACGAAAATATTAGTAGTTTTCGATAATTATTCAAAAAATTAACGGGTATCACACCAAAAGATTATCGCTTGAAATTCGTGTCAACTCGCCTTAATCATTGGCTTTAAGGTCATGTATTTACTATTTATTTTTTGTGTGAATACTTAAAATATGATTTACTTATAATGTATGATTTATGAACAATATTGTTTTTTTTAACGAAAAAGTAGAATTTTTCTTGGTTTTTACTGAAGTGAATTTAATGATTAAAAAGATGAAAAGAAGCTTTACAGTCCCAAAGAGTGTTTAAATCCCCTATTAAAATCACCTAATTTAGATGATAAAAAAGGTAGCGATAGCTACCTTTTTATTGGTGTACTTTAAAAAATAATTATCTATTTTTTAAAGGAATAAACTCACGGTCAATTTCACCGATGTAGTTTTGACGAGGACGACCAATTTTTTGCCCTGGCTGACCTAACATTTCATCCCAATGAGAAATCCACCCAACGGTACGAGACATTGCAAATATTACTGTAAACATATTGGTTGGAATACCAATAGCTTTTAGTATGATACCTGAGTAAAAATCAACGTTCGGGTAAAGTTTTTTCTCAATGAAGTA
>JASDWX010000038.1:0-17798 GCA_041890515.1 Alteromonadaceae bacterium | reverse complement strand
AGTATCTTTTCCTATTTTACTGTTTTTTCCTACTAAAACATTGTTTCCAAATTTAACCTTCGGGTAAAGTTTTTTCTCAATGAAGTACGAAACTTCAAGTGCTACCTTCTCAAGTGCCATTGCTACGTCTAAAAGAGGATCGGTTATACCAAGTTCTTTTAAGACTTCATGACAGGTTTCACGCATGACTGTAGCGCGTGGGTCAAAGTTTTTATAAACACGATGGCCAAATCCCATTAAACGGAATGAATCATTTTTGTCTTTAGCACGAGCAACAAATTCATCAACACGGTCTAATGTACCAATTTCTTCAAGCATTGTTAAACAAGCTTCATTAGCGCCGCCATGTGCTGGGCCCCATAAAGATGCAACACCTGCAGCAATACATGCGTAAGGATTAGCGCCAGAAGATCCGGCTAGACGTACTGTTGATGTTGAAGCATTTTGTTCGTGATCAGCATGCAAGGTGAATATTCTGTCCATTGCACGAGCAACAGTTGGACTAACAACATATTCTTCAGCAGGTACAGAGAAAAGCATATGTAAAAAGTTTTCTGCATAGTTTAACTCATTACGTGGATAGACGAATGGTTGCCCTATGCTGTACTTGTAGGCCATTGCAGCAATAGTCGGCATCTTGGCGATTAAACGATGCGCACTTCTCATACGTTGAGTAGGATCTTCAATGTCTAAATCACTATGATAAAAAGACGATAAAGCACCAACAACACCACATACCATAGCCATTGGATGCGCATCAGGTAAAAAACCTTGAAAGAAATGTGCTATTTTCTCATGAACCATTGTATGGTTAGTTATAATGTTTTTAAATTCATCATATTGTGCTTTTGTTGGCGCATCACCATTCAATAAAATATAACAAACTTCTAGATAATAAGCTTGTTTTGCTAAGCTGTCGATTGGGTAACCACGATGTTGTAAAATACCTTTTCCACCATCGATATACGTAATAGCTGATTCACATGAAGCAGTTGCTAAGAAGCCTGGGTCATAAGTGAAATACCCATAATTACCCAAAGTTCTGATGTCTATCACGTCGTTACCGGCGCTACCTGAAAGTATTGGTAAATCTGCAACTACGTTACCATCAATACTGAGAGTGGCTTTAGATTCAGCCATATGTTTAATCCCCTATAAATTATTTAATTCGCTTTGCTGATTTTAGCTTTTGAAAACTTAGTCAGTTTTTATGAATATAAAACTGACCGTATTCTACTTCATTATACCCCCATAAAGTCAAACCTAATGTTTCAACAGTAGACTAAAGTCAAAGATTTGCCGAAATAGGTTAAATAATAGGCTGAGGCCTTTGAAATAAAGGTGAAATTCTCTCGTAAGAAATTGTAATTGAAAATATTCATCTATATAATCACGGTGACTAATTTTTATTTGTAGATTATTTCATTAATTTACGAATATTGACTAAGATCGCTGGGGTGTTGCTCAATTAATTGTAGGCATTGTTTACTTTTTATTTGAGCAATAATAAAAAAGTTGAAGGCTCAAAGAACTCTTTAGGCGCAATTGTGAAAAAACAACGTCCTGTAAACCTAGATCTGACTACAATTAAAATGCATCCTTCTGCAAATGCTTCCATATTGCACCGTGTTTCCGGTGTAATTATGGTATTTGCTATCGGAATTTTGTTGTGGACACTTTCATTATCTCTATCTTCTGCTGAAGGATTTGCTCAAATTGAAGCATGTCTCGACGGCTTCTTTTTCAAATTCATTATGTTTGGCATAATCTCTGCTCTAACCTTCCATATATTAATGGGTGTAAGACACTTGTTTATGGATTTAGGATATTTTGAAGAATTAGCTTCAGGTAATAACAGTGCTAATTTTGCCATGGCACTTTGGTTTTTACTTACTGTCTTAGTAGGAGTTTGGTTATGGTAAATAACATTGCTACAGTAGGCCGAAATGGCGTACATGATTTCATTCTTATAAGAACAAGTGCTATTATTTTAACGTTATATACGTTGTTAATTGCTGTTTTTTTTGTTGTTACCCCTGATGTTACTTATGATGCATGGCATGGCTTTTTTAGCTTGATGTCAGTAAAGATAGCAACATTACTTGCTGTTTTATCACTTGTAGTTCATGCGTGGATTGGTGTTTGGCAAGTATTGTCTGATTACATTAAACCAGCATTTTTACGCGGGTCATTACAATTCTTCTTTTCTGTTACTTTATTAGCTTACCTTGCGGCAGGCTTTTTAATTGTGTGGGGTGTATAAGTGAGCGTTCCAATTCGTGAATTTGACGCAATAGTTATTGGTGCTGGTGGTGCAGGTATGCGCGCCGCATTGGCTATTTCCGAATCAGGCAAATCATGTGCCCTGATTTCAAAAGTTTTTCCTACCCGTTCTCATACAGTATCTGCACAGGGTGGTATCACCGTTGCGCTAGGTAATGCTCATGAAGATCACTGGGAACAACATATGTACGATACCGTTAAAGGTTCTGATTATATCGGAGACCAAGACGCAATCGAATACATGTGTAAAACAGGCCCAGAGTCTATTATTGAACTAGAGAAAATGGGCTTGCCGTTTTCTCGTACCGAAGAAGGTAAAATTTACCAACGTCCTTTCGGTGGTCAATCTAAAAACTTTGGTGGCGAACAAGCGGCTCGTACTGCAGCCGCGGCTGATAGAACAGGCCATGCATTATTACATTGCTTGTACCAACAAAATGTTAAAAACAAAACTAACGTTTATTCAGAATGGTATGCACTAGATTTAGTTAAAAATAGCGACGGTGCAGTGGTTGGTACAACAGCTATTTGTATTGAAACTGGTGAAATCGTTTACTTTAAGGCGCGTGCTACCGTATTAGCTACTGGTGGTGCAGGTCGCATTTTCGCGTCAACGACTAATGCACATATTAATACTGGAGACGGTGTTGGTATGTCACTTCGTGCTGGCATTCAAATGCAAGACATGGAAATGTGGCAATTCCACCCAACCGGTATAGCTGGTGCGGGTACACTGGTTACTGAAGGTTGTCGTGGTGAAGGTGGTTATCTTCTCAACAAAGATGGCGAGCGTTTCATGGAACGTTATGCACCAAATGCAAAAGATTTAGCAGGTCGTGACGTTGTTGCTCGTTCTATGATGACAGAAATACGTGAAGGACGAGGTTTTGGTGGTCCATTGGGTCCGCATTTAAAACTTAAACTTGACCATTTAGGTCGTGAAACATTATATAAGCGCCTACCAGGTGTCTGTGAATTATCGAAAACTTTTGCTCATGTTGACCCTGCAGAAGAACCTATCCCAGTTATTCCTACTTGTCATTATCAGATGGGTGGTGTTCCAACGAATGTTAACGGTCAAGCTCTCAATATTACACCGGACGGGACTGAAACGATTGTTGAAGGTCTATTTGCAGTCGGTGAAATAGCTTGTGTATCTGTTCATGGTGCTAACCGCTTAGGTGGTAACTCATTACTTGATTTAGTGGTGTTTGGTCGTGCGGCTGGTAATTTCTTAGGCACTTACCTAAACGGAACACAAAATGGTAAAGATGCCTCTGAATCAGATTTGGAAGCGTCATTAGCGCGAACTAATCGTTGGGAATCTTCAACGACGGGTGAGAGTCCAGTGCAAATTCGTAAAGACTTACAGCAATGTATGCAAATGAACTTTTCGGTTTTCCGTGAAGGTGATGCGATGGCACAAGGTATGAAAGAATTAACTGAAATTCGCGAACGTTTACAAAATGCTAAGTTAGATGATAAATCATCTGATTTTAACACGCAGCGTATTGAATGTTTAGAGCTAGATAACTTAATGGAAACCGCATTTTGTACAGCTAAAGCAGCTAATTTCCGCACTGAATCTCGTGGAGCTCATGCGCGTGCTGATTTCGATTCTCGTGATGATGAGAACTGGTTATGTCATAGTATTTATTCTCCGGAGACAGAAAACATGTCTAAGCGTAAAGTAAATATGACACCTATTCACCGTGAAGCTTTCCCACCGAAAGCTCGTGTATATTAAGGATCATTTCAATGAAACAAGTATTTTCGATTTATCGTTACAACCCTGATGTTGATAATGCACCTTATATGAAAGACTATGAGCTGGATATTCCAGAAGGCTCAGATATGATGGTACTTGATGCACTTATTTTGTTAAAAGAACAAGATACGTCTATTTCTTTCCGTCGCTCATGTCGTGAAGGTGTCTGTGGTTCTGATGGTATGAATATCAATGGTAAAAATGGTCTCGGTTGTATTACACCATTATCTGCTGTTTCAGCAAAGAAAATTGTATTACGTCCTTTACCAGGTTTACCAGTAGTGCGTGATTTAGTTATTGATATGACCCAGTTCTATAATCAATATGAAAAAATCAAACCTTTTCTAATTAATGATGGTAAAAATCCACCAGCACGTGAACATCTTCAATCGATAGAAGAACGTGAGAAATTAGACGGTCTTTATGAATGTATTTTATGTGCATGTTGTTCAACATCATGTCCGTCCTTCTGGTGGAATCCTGATAAATTTATCGGTCCAGCAGGTTTATTGCATGCTTATCGTTTTTTAATTGATACTCGTGATACAGCCACTGAAGAACGGTTAGACGACTTACAAGATGCTTACAGCGTATTCCGTTGTCATGGCATTATGAACTGTGTTGATGTTTGTCCTAAGGGGCTAAACCCAACGAAAGCTATCGGCCATATTAAGTCGATGTTGATTTCGCGAGCAGTTTAATTATTTGTATTAATGTAGAGGAAATACCTAAGCTAACTGTCTAGGTATTAGCTCGATAAAATATCAACGTTATTTGTTTATCAAAGTGCGTTGATATTTTAATAATAAGTTTCAAAATAGCGTAGTTATTTTATCACCGGCAGTTTGTTCAAGTTCAAGGCGAAAGCATTGGGTTGACGTTAGTCAATGAGTACTTTCAACCAAGAAGTTGTGCAAAATGACGCAGACATAATGATTACATTTTTTTAGTTGCTTTACCTCAGCAAGGAACAGGCAATGCCCGAAGGTACAATGAAGACTTGGCTAGAGTCTTCCCATTTAAGTGGTGCTAACGCTACTTATATTGAAGAATTATACGAATCTTATCTGGATAACTCACAATCTGTTTCTGCAGAGTGGCGAACTCTATTCCAACAACTTCCAAAAATCGAAGGTGCCGACCTAGAATTTAGGCATTCTGAAATCCGTAACGAATTTAAAGAATTAGCGAAGCAATCACACAAAACTGTTGTAGTTTCTAGTGGCGGCGATGCAAAACAAGTAAAAGTTTTACAGCTAATTAATGCTTTTCGTTTTCGCGGACATCAAAATGCTAATCTCGACCCTTTAGGTTTATGGAAGCGAGATAAGGTACGCGATTTACAATTATCGCATCATGAACTTTCTGAAAATGATTTTGACAAAGAATTTAATGTCGGTTCATTTGCGGCAGCTCAAGACTCTATGAAATTGGGAGAGCTATATAACGCCCTTAAAACTACTTATTGTGGTTCTATTGGTGCTGAATATATGCACATCAACGATACAGATGAAAAACGTTGGATCCAGCAACGTCTAGAATCAGTTCAGTCCAAAGCAAAATTTTCGGTTGACCAGAAAGAAGAAATTCTAAAAGGCCTTATTGCTGCAGATGGACTTTGTAAATATCTTGGTGCTAAGTTTCCAGGCGCGAAGCGTTTCTCACTTGAAGGTGGTGATGCATTAGTTCCAATGCTCAAAGAGTTAATTACCCGAGCGGGTACTCAAGGGTCTAAAGAAGTTGTCATTGGTATGGCTCACCGTGGTCGTCTGAACGTGTTAGTTAACGTGATGGGGAAAAACCCATCAAAGTTATTTGATGAGTTTGGCGGTAAACACGATGAAATATTATCTTCTGGTGATGTTAAATATCACCAAGGCTATTCTTCTGACTTCGTTACTCCTGGCGGCAATGTTCATTTAGCACTGGCTTTTAATCCATCTCATCTTGAAATTGTTAACCCTGTTGTTATCGGTTCGGTTCGTGCTCGTCAAGACAGACGTAGCGATGCAGTGGGTGATACCGTTTTACCGATTACTATTCATGGTGACTCTGCTATAGCGGGTCAAGGTGTTGTTCAAGAAACCTTTAATATGTCGCAAGCGCGTGCATTTAAAGTGGGTGGAACTATTCGCATTGTTATCAATAATCAGGTTGGTTTTACTACTTCAAATCCTGAAGATACCCGCAGCGGTGAATATTGTACTGAAATTGCAAAAATGGTTTCAGCGCCCATCCTTCATGTAAATGGTGATGACCCAGAAGCAGTTATTTTAGCAACTCAAATTGCTTTAGATTACCGAAATGAATTTAAACGTGATGTGGTCATCGATTTAGTTTGTTATCGACGTCACGGACACAATGAAGCTGATGAGCCAAGTGCAACACAGCCATTAATGTATAAAAAAATTAAACAACACCCAACACCGCGCCAATTATATGCACAACAACTGGATGCGGAAGGTTCAATCAACGCAGATAAATCAAATCAGTTAGCGTCTTATTATCGAAAATTACTCGATGAAGGACAGTGTACGGTTGAACAATGGCGTCCAATGACAGAACATTCGGTTGATTGGTCACCCTACATTGGTCATGATTGGGATGACGATTATGAAAAAGATATTTCGGTTGAGAAGCTGAAAGAACTTGCAGGGAAGTTGTCAACATATCCCGATTCACATCCAGTTCAAGGACGTGTTAAGAAGATATATGACGATCGCGTCAAAATGGCTTCTGGTGAGAAATTACTTGATTGGGGCATGGCTGAAAATTTAGCTTATGCATCGATTGTTGATATTGGAAAGCGTGTTCGTATCACCGGGCAAGACTCTGGTCGAGGTACTTTTTTCCATCGTCATGCTGTTTTATTCAATCAAGATGATTCAAGCCAATATGTTCCTTTACAAAACATTCGTGAAGGACAGGGGCCGTTTGATATTCATGATTCAGTTTTGTCTGAAGTATCCGTAGTTGCTTTTGAATATGGTTATACCACAGCAGAACCTGCAGGTTTAACCATTTGGGAAGCACAATTTGGTGACTTTGCTAACTGTGCGCAAGTAGTGTTTGATCAATTTATTAGTTCTGGTGAGCAAAAATGGGGACGTTTATGTGGCTTAACTATGTTACTTCCTCATGGATACGAAGGTCAGGGTCCAGAACATTCCTCTGGGCGTCTTGAACGTTTCTTACAGTTATGTGCTGATCATAATATGCAAGTTTGTGTACCATCAACTCCTGCGCAAGTATTTAATATGCTTCGCCGCCAAGTGGTTCGTCCTATGCGTCGTCCATTGGTTGTTATGTCGCCTAAATCATTATTGCGTCATCCGTTAGCTGTTTCTTCGTTAGAAGAGATGTCAACGGGTGTTTTCCATAATGTTATCGGTGAAGTAGATGACATAGCACCGGAAAAAGTTAAACGTGTTGTATTTTGTAGTGGTAAAGTTTACTACGAATTACTTGACCAACGTCGTAAGAATGAGCAAGAAAGTGTTGTTATCATTCGAATCGAGCAGCTTTACCCATTCCCAGAAGAAGAGCTTCAAGCAGAATTAGCGAAATATCCGCATGTGAAGCAATTCGTTTGGTGTCAGGAAGAACCGCAAAACCAAGGTGCATGGTATTGTTCACAGCATCATTTTAGAGCGGCAATCCCTAAAGGTACTTATTTGACATATGCAGGTCGAAAGGCTTCTGCAGCACCAGCTGTTGGTTATATGTCAGTCCATGTAAAAGAACAACAAGCGCTAGTCAATGACGCGCTAACTGTTGAAGACTAGTGAGTAAGGAATAAAATAAATGACAATCGAAATTAAGGTTCCCGTTTTACCTGAATCTGTTGCAGATGCAAGCGTAGCTACTTGGCATGTTCAAGTGGGTGATAAAGTTTCTCGAGACCAAAATCTTGTAGATATCGAAACCGATAAAGTGGTTTTAGAAGTTGTTGCTACCCAAGACGGTGTAATTACTGAAATCTCACAAGCTGAAGGTGCAACGGTATTAGGTGAACAAGTCATTGCTATACTTTCAGACGTTGAAGCTTCTACTTCTGTAGCAACTCCAGCTGCAGCAAATGCTCCAGCTCCTGCAGCTACGTCAGGCGCATCACAAGTAAAGGTTATCGATATTATCGTACCTGTATTACCAGAGTCAGTTGCTGATGCAACCGTCGCTACTTGGCATGTTGCTGAAGGTGATGTTGTTTCTGTTGACCAAAATTTGGTTGATATTGAAACTGATAAAGTAGTATTAGAAGTTGTAGCACAAGACAACGGCGTGATTGGTAAAATTATCCACGGCGAAGGTGATACGGTATTAGGTTCACAAATTATTGGTGAACTAAATGCGGGTGCAACTGCAGGCGCGCCTGCTGCTTCAGCAGAAGAAGCAATAAGCGCTGACGAAATAGCAAGCCCTTCAGTACGTCGTTTAATGACAGAAAAAGGTTTAACTGCTGCAAACGTTACCGGTACTGGCAAAGGCGGACGCATTTCGAAAGAAGATGTTGAAGCTGCTGTTAATTCAACGAAAGCTAAACCTGCTGCAGTCCCTGCGGCGAAAGCGCCAGCTCCTGTTGCACAAGATCTAGGCGAGCGCACTCAAAAGCGTGTTCCTATGACACGTTTACGTAAGACAATTGCTAAACGTTTATTAGAAGCTAAAAATTCAACGGCAATGCTAACTACTTTCAACGAAGTTAATATGAAGCCTATCATGGATCTTCGTAAGCAATATAAAGACTTATTCGAGAAAACCCATGATACACGTTTAGGTTTTATGTCGTTTTATGTTAAAGCTGTTACTGAAGCACTGAAACGCTTTCCCGCTGTAAACGCATCTATTGACGGTGATGATATTGTTTATCATAACTTTTTCGATATCTCTATTGCTGTATCAACGCCAAGAGGTTTAGTTACACCTGTTTTGCGTGATGCAGATCAATTAGGTATGGCAGCGATTGAAAATGGTATCCGTAACCTGGCACTTAAAGGTCGTGATGGTAAACTTTCAATTGAAGATATGACGGGTGGTAATTTTACGATTACTAACGGTGGTGTTTTTGGGTCATTACTTTCAACACCAATCTTAAATTTACCGCAAGCGGCTATCTTGGGTATGCATAAAATCCAAGACAGACCTATGGCTGTAAATGGTAAAGTTGAAATTTTACCAATGATGTACTTGGCACTTTCTTATGATCATCGTTTAATTGATGGTAAAGAATCGGTTGGTTTTTTAGTGGCAATTAAAGACTTACTAGAAGATCCAACACGTTTACTTCTTGATATTTAATCGAGAAACATAAATCTTTTGATTTAGACTATAGTATTAGCTCTAAGAACTTTGTTCCTTAGAGCTTTTATACTATAATCGGTCAACTTTTTTCGATGACATACTTTTTATTAATAAAAGTTGTCATTTTCATCTACAGATAAATGGATAAATCACCATGAATTTGCATGAATATCAAGCGAAACAATTGTTCGCTGAATACGGTTTACCAGTTTCTGAAGGGTTCGCTTGCGATACTCCTCAAGAAGCTGCTGAAGCTGCTGACAAAATTGGCGGCGATATGTGGGTTGTTAAAACTCAAGTACACGCAGGTGGACGCGGTAAAGCTGGCGGTGTTAAGCTAGTTAAATCTAAACAAGAAATCAAAGATTTCGCTCAACATTGGTTAGGTAAGAACTTAGTTACTTACCAAACAGACGCAAATGGTCAGCCTGTAGCTAAAATTTTAGTTGAAAGCTGTACAGATATCGCTAACGAGTTATATCTAGGCGCTGTTGTTGACAGAGCTTCTCAAAGAGTTGTTTTCATGGCATCTACCGAAGGCGGTGTTGACATTGAAAAGATTGCTGAAGAGACTCCAGAATTAATTCACCAAGCTGAGATTGACCCACTAGTTGGCGCTCAACCTTACCAAGCACGTGAATTAGGCTTTAAACTTGGTTTAAACCCTACTCAAATGAAACAGTTTGTTAAGATCTTTATGGGTCTTGCAAAAATGTTTGAAGATTGCGATTTTGCTTTACTAGAAATTAACCCGTTAGTTATTACTGACGAAGGCAACCTTCATTGTTTGGACGGAAAAATAGGTATCGATGGTAATGCTATCTACCGTCAACCTAAAATGCGCGCTTTCCACGATCCATCTCAAGAAGATGAACGTGAAGCTCATGCAGCACAATGGGAGCTTAACTATGTAGCTCTTGATGGTACTGTAGGTTGTATGGTTAACGGAGCAGGCCTAGCAATGGGTACTATGGATATCGTTAATTTACACGGCGGCAAGCCAGCTAACTTCCTTGATGTTGGCGGCGGAGCAAACAAAGAACGTGTTTCTGAAGCATTCAAAATCATCCTTTCTGACGATAACGTTAAAGCTGTTTTAGTTAACATCTTTGGTGGCATCGTTCGTTGTGACATGATTGCTGAAGGTATTATTGGCGCAGTTAAAGAAGTAGGCGTTAAAGTACCAGTTGTTGTACGTTTAGAAGGTACTAATGCTGATTTAGGTCGTGAAGTTCTTAAGAACTCTGGCTTAGACATCATTGCTGCTGAGTCATTAACTGATGCAGCAACTAAAGTTGTAGCAGCTGCGGAGGGCAAATAATGTCTGTATTAATTAATAAAGATACTAAAGTTATCTGTCAAGGTTTCACTGGTGGTCAAGGTACATTCCATTCAGAACAAGCACTTGAATACGGTACACAAATGGTTGGTGGTGTAAGCCCAGGTAAAGGCGGTCAAACGCACCTTGGTTTACCAGTATTTAACACAGTACGTGATGCAGTAGAAGCAACTGGTGCAACCGCAACAGTTATCTACGTTCCAGCTCCGTTCTGTAAAGACGCTATTCTAGAAGCTATTGATGCAGGCATCGAGCTTATCGTTACGATCACTGAAGGTATTCCAACTTTAGATATGGTTGACGTTAAAGCTAAGCTTACTCAAACTGGCGTTCGTATGATCGGTCCTAACTGTCCAGGTGTTATCACTCCTGGAGAAACTAAGATTGGTATCATGCCGGGTCACATACATTTACCTGGTAAAGTGGGTATTGTTTCTCGTTCAGGTACGTTAACGTACGAAGCCGTTAAACAAACGACTGATTTTGGTTTTGGCCAATCTACTTGTGTAGGTATTGGTGGTGATCCGATTCCTGGTACTAACTTCATCGACGTATTGGAAATGTTCCAAAACGATCCACAAACTGAAGCAATTGTAATGATTGGTGAAATTGGCGGAACGGCTGAAGAAGAAGCGGCGGAATATATCAAAGCACACGTTACTAAACCTGTAGTATCTTACATTGCTGGTGTTACTGCACCAGAAGGTAAGCGAATGGGTCACGCTGGCGCGATTATCGCCGGTGGTAAAGGTACAGCGGATGAAAAATTTGCAGCATTAGAAGCGGCTGGTGTTAAAACTGTGCGTTCTTTAGCTGACATTGGCGTAGCACTTAAAGAGAAAACAGGTTGGTAAGCTAACGCTTAACAAACTTTTATCTTAATAAAACCCTACATTTTCTAATAGAGAATGTGGGGTTTTTTATAAGACAATATAATGGTATTTCAATTTTACTTTGACTTGGCAAAGTGATTGAGAGAAGTTATATATATGTTTTTTTAAGGGGATGCTGTCAATATCACTTTTCTAAAATGACAACTTAAAGCCTCATATCTTAAAATAAATCAGTGATATTTATGGTCATTTTTTGAAATAGTTGACATTATAGGTTTAAAATACTAATTCTATTCATATTATTGAATAGCTTAAATTAATGCTTTAACAGTATATAATAATGTCACTTTTCGTTAGACTCATGATTGCATCTGAATTTTAATTCGAACCAACACATAGCTTTACCTCTTTTCTAAACAAGGAAAGTCATGTATAACTGCCGCTTTATTTTTTTAATTATTCTATTGGCCTTTGTTAAACTTTCCTCAGCAGATGACTTACTACCCATTGAAGTTTATGGTGATTTACCCAAAGTTAGTATGATGGTGATATCCCCTAGTGGCAATAAAATAGCGTATCGTCAAACTCAGCAAGGTAAAGATTATATAATGGTATACAGCCTAGCAGATGAAAAACTACTGGGCAGTATTGATGTATCAAAAATTAAACCAAGTAATCTTTACTTTATTGATGAACAACGATTGATACTCGTGGTGAAAAGAAGCTCTAAATTGTGGGGCTATATTGGTCGCCATGAGGTCAGTTCTGCCTACTCATACAACATAGCAAAAAATAAAACAATACAACTGTTAACTGTAGGAATAGGTATACATGGTGGTCAGACAGAATTAGGGCATATAGTCGGACTTTCATCCGATGGTAAAAGTGTTTATATGCCCGCATGGATAAATAAAACATCTTTCAGTTTGATGAGAACAGCATTAGATAAAGTAAAAGTGAAGAGATTTAAGAGAGGTAGTCAAGAAGTAGTCGATTACTTTGTTAATGACAAAGATCAAATTTTGGCGAGAGAACTTTATGATAATGAAAAAGATTTACATCGAGTTGAAGCCCAAATAAATGGACGATGGCAAGAGGTTTTTAGAGAAAAAACAGCGTATCCCACTAAGTCTTTTGTAGGACTAACACCAGGCTTTGATTATTTAATTATGTTAGATAAAAATGCTGATAATGACCATGTTGATTATTACACCATGAGGTTAACAGACGGAAAAATAAGCGATCCTATTTTTAGCCAACCAAACAAAAGCGTTGAGTCGGTTTTGACAAATATTAACCGAGTCGTTTACGGGGTAAGGTATTCAGGATTTAGGCCAAGCTATGAGATTTTCGATGAAAAATCAATCAATTGGTTGAATCCCTTATTCAATCTATGCCAAATAACAGTTTAACGTTAGTGGATCATACACCTGATTGGGAAAAAATAATTTTTTTGATAACGGGAGATAATGCAAAAGGTGATTATCTTATTCACTCGGACGGTAAGTTTTCTTTATTGAGCAGTCAAAGGCCAAGAATTGCAGGTACAAAAGTTCACCCAATATATGAAACACAATTCGAAGCGAGAGACGGCCTTAAAATACCATTATTGTTAACTTTACCTTCAGCGAAGTTAAAATATTTACCTGCTATCGTAATGCCGCATGGTGGCCCAGAGTCATACGATGAAATAACTTTTAACTGGATGGCTCAGTTTTTTGCCAGTCGTGGTTTCTTGGTTGTTCAGCCGCAATTTAGAGGTTCAGACGGTTTTGGTGGTGATTTTATATTAAAAGGCAAGGGAGAGTGGGTCCGAAAGATGCAACACGATTTGACTGATGCAGTGGAAACCTTAATTAAGTATGACTATGTTGATGCAGATAGGATATGTATTATAGGTTCCAGTTATGGTGGTTATGCTGCATTAGCTGGCGCAACTTTTACACCTAAACTTTACCAATGTGCGGTTTCGATTAATGGCGTTGCTAATGTTAAACAAATGTTAGAAGATGAGGAGAACGACTATGGTGAAGATCATTGGGTGTTGTCTTATTGGCAAGAAAGTATAAGCAATGGAACAATAGGTAAAGACTACTTAGAAAAAATATCACCAATATTTCATGTCAACAATGTTCAAATTCCTATACTACTTATTCATGGAGAGCACGACGTGGTGGTGCCATTTAGCCAGTCAGAAAATATGTATGAAAAATTAAAAGTGGCGGGTAAGCAAGTACAAATTATAGAATTGCAAGAAGGTGACCATCATTTAAGTAATGGGATTAATCGCTTGGAAGCTTTAAAAGCTATTGATACGTTCATTATGTACAATATAGGCACTGATAAAGAGAAACGTTAAAGAGCTATTTAACGCCGTTCTATTCCTCTGCCACTAAAAAATGTAGTTTTGAAGTTGAGCTGTGTATGAATTAGGCATCTGGGACAATTCAACTAAGCAAACGCCCATGAATTGCCGCAGTATGGAATAAGTGACGACCCTAAATATGTTTGTTATTTTGTGCTGATAAAAATCAGTACTAATTTTTCCTCGGTAACAAAATGTTTCATTAGAAGCCAACTTTAAACATTATGCGTATTGACATAACGTCATGTTTATTCGTATCTAGTCGTAACATTTAACTTAACTTTAATATTTTTTTATTACTTTTTGGCTGTTTAAACAGTGAAATAATCAACTCAGGTTGAGCGTATTCAAGCTTGACCAAATATCATACTCATCACCCAATCAAATTGACATTGAATTTTTATGCGGCCCGAGAAATAATATCACGCTAGAAAATCCAATAAAATTAATAATGTTAACGTCAATAAAAGGTAAATGTGAAGCTCGATTTTAATCAACTTAAATTCGCTATAGTAAGGGGGTAAAGCACACCAACAATATTGCCAAAGATATGGTTCACGTTTATGAAATGAACAGTACTAAAAATAGGTTTAAAATGTTACGAAATGGTACTGTTGATGTGGCATTAACAAATACACTTCACGGAAATTGACTGTAGAAAGATTGGGTGATGAGAATATAGAATCAACTAACAAAGCTTTGGCTGTTTTCCCCCTTTATCATTACATTTATAAAAAACAAAAAACAAAAAACATTGGTACCTCTGATCAATCAAGAAATACTTCGCCTTAAAGAAAGTGGTGAATTGCAAGAGTTAATTAGAATAGCTGAGGATAAAGTGATTAGTTTAAATACTAGGTGATTGGTGTGATTATATCCTTAGGTTGTTATGGTACAAAAGTCTCTTTGCATTGTTGTTTTTTACGCTGGTCCTATCCTTATTTTTAAAATCATAAAATAGTTAACTCATAATCTTTTCTATAGTCTTTATTGAAGACGAAATTGAAATTAAGCACTAAGCATTCGCAAGCTGCAGGTTTATTTTTAAAATGCGAGGCAAAAAACTTACCGTAATAATTATGGATATCTTAAGTTTATGTATTTCAGTGCTTTAAGGGAGGGTATTTATTGGCATAACCTATGCTGTAATCATTGTGAAGCTAAACATACAAACGAGGGTAGTACTATGATAGGTAATAAAGTAAAGCCGAGTAGACGGTTAATCCTTTTGGCAAAAAATCTTTATTCTTTTCAACAAGAGAGAAAGGAAATATTGGATAACAGCCACAAAAATGAAAGTATTGATATTGAATTATCATTCAATGAAGATAATGAACATTATATACTTGGGTATAATTAAACGACAGTTAGCTCCTCTTTATTATGGAGTGAGAATTTATTAGCTATGCTAATTTGGACAATAAATTGTGTTATTAGAACTTTAAAGGGCCAGCATTGCTGGCCCTCATATTAATGTCGTTTTTATACTTACTGACAATTAACACCAACAGCTGAGAAAGCTGCTGTAACGTCACTTGAATTTAAACCAAGATCCGCTGCTGCAGATTCAACACCACAAGCGCCCGCATTAAAAGTAGAACTTGCTGTCCAGTACATGTCATTTGCACGTAACATTACGCCAAAAGCCTCTTCAACAGACCAGCCATTAGTCATTGATAACAAGTAGAAAGCTTTGTTGTAAACGCCTGAGCTCAAATGTACATCTAAGCCATTAGTCATATCCGAAGCATGAGCAATTGAACGACCGTCTTTAGTTGGATCATCCATATAACGTAATGCACCGTTACCTTTAAATATTTGCTCTCCAACCATCCAATCGTTTTCGCCATGCATGTAATTTTCTGCAGCTTCACCCGCCATATCAGAGAATGCTTCGTTCATACCACCAGATTCACCACTATAAATTAAGCCAGAACGTTGTTCTGTAACACCATGGCTAACTTCATGAGCAGACACATCAAGGCTAACTAATGGGTGGAATGTAGTTGCACCGTCACCAAAAGACATTGCTGTACCATCCCAAAATGCATTTTCATAATTACGGCCATAGCGAACACGCATTTCTAATTTTTGAGATAATGGTGTAACACCATACCAGTCGTTGTACATATCAAAAATAACATTACCGAAAGCTTGTGCATCGTTCATTGGAGCGAATGCACCATTTGTTAAGTCTCCACCTGTATCACCACAAGTCACCTGTGCAGTACTACCACGACGTGTGCTATTACCCATGTCAGTCGTTATAACATTTGGGCTATCTAATAGGCATGTAGATCCATTCGAAGTTGCTAAAAGGTTTACAAAGTCAGTACCGTAATAGTAAAGGCCTGTTTTATCATTACCACCAGGACCTGTTAATGTTGTAGGTGTTGTTGAGCCGCCACCGCCGCCACCTGGTTTTCCTTTACCTTCTTTTTTTGCATGATTAAGGCCTTCCCAGGACATTAATACTTCACCATTATTTGCATCAATAAACGCCATTGGGCGACTTGGTACGTCACTGTCACTAACTAAGTATTCAACGCTATAAGCTAATTGTGCTTTATTATCGTTATTTATATAAATAACTAAATCTGTTTTTGAGTTTTTAATATTGTTGTGACCAAGTAGCTGTTTTAATTTACCAAGGGCTTTACCGTGGAGCATGCTTGGAGTAACTGAACTTAAATCATCAGAAATATTAACCATCAAAGAGCCTTGCATGCCGACATTACGGCCAGCGCTGTCTTGTTCTAATACAAATGACTGTCCAAAAACAGGAACGCCTTTATAAAACATTTGCGCTTTATGTTTGGTATTGCCTTTCACGGTTGAAAAGGACTTACCATTATTAAAACTATAATCAGCACTTAATTGTGCAACATTATTAATTGATTTACCGTTCATGTTGCTGTGATTTGCACTGACACTGTTTGCAGCCATTACTGATGTTGATGCCGAAAGTGCTATTAAAGTTGCTACAGATAATGTTGTTAAGTTCATTATGTTAAACCTCTGATTATTATTTTATAGTTTTTAACGTAAAAGAGTATCAAGTATTTTTGATAATCATTAAGTGCTCTACTTATTATTAAAGTTTCACTTGTTGTGTTGCCTCTAATAATTCATACCTTTAGTATTACGGTTTTGTAATAGCTGTGAATAGCAATATCACGGCTATTTTTGGTATAAAAACGACAAGCTATAATAAAAATTGGCTTTATAATTTCAATGTTAATTCTTATTCGAACATTATTTTTAACTGACTGTTATATATTGTTAATTTAATATTGTTTTGATCAATGAGCTTTATTAGCAAATGTGTAGGAAATGGGGTTAATTAATGATTTGTTTCATACCTTAATCTGCGGATTTATTTTTTATGGTTGGGGTTTTAGTTATTATGGAAGTTTTGAACGAAGCGAAATACTACTTGTTATTATTGGAGTTTGGTTCTTTAAATTGTTTTTCTCAAATTTCTGGATGACACGCTTTCAATTTGGACTTTTTGAATGGTTATGGGGGAGTCTGACTTATGGAAAAATCAACCGCTTAAAATAACTTAATAGTTTATAAATTACTGTTAATATGACTAAACGTAAAAACAGCTTCGGCTGTTTTTACGTTTAGCATTGCTCTCGAAAAATTTAAGTAACTGCCCAATAACTGAATGAAAAAGGATTTCTAAAATGACAAACATACTGAATAAAAATTTATTTTTAATTAAAGAGCATGTTGGGATATTCAAAGCAGCCAATAATTATGATGTTTATGATCCCGAAACAGGCAATATCATTATGGAATGTCGAGAGCCAAATTTAGGTTTTTTTACTAAAATGCTCCGTTTTAGTGATTATAAAACTATGACCCCTTTTGATGTTCAAATACGTACACCTGATGAACAGC
>JASDWX010000037.1:0-5327 GCA_041890515.1 Alteromonadaceae bacterium | reverse complement strand
CAATATTACGTTGTACCGGTGGCTTATATTGTGGTGCACAGCGTAAAGAAGCCATTAAACATTTTTCTTCACGTAAAGCGCTCGACATCGATGGTTTAGGCGATAAATTAGTTGAGCAACTCGTTGATGAAAATCTGATTAAAACACCTGCTGATTTATTTAAGCTGACCGAGCTAGACGTGAGCACTATGGAGCGAATGGGTAAAAAATCGGCAGACAATTTAATTAACGGCTTAGCAAAAGCGAAAGTAACCACATTACCAAAATTTATTTATGCACTGGGTATTCGAGAAGTCGGAGAAACTACTGCCGCAAATTTAGCTAATTACTTCCTTAATTTTTCTGCAATAAAAATGGCAGATGAGGAGCTCTTGCAAAAAGTGCCAGATGTTGGAGCTATTGTGGCAAAAAACATTACACAATTTTTTCAGCAAAGCCATAATATTGAAGTGGTAAGTGAACTTGAAGCAATAATGTCTTGGCCAGACATCGCAGTAAAATCTGAAGACGAGCAACCGTTGAAAGATAAAACGTTTGTTTTAACAGGCACGCTAACACAAATGGGTCGTAATGAAGCTAAAGCAGAATTACAAGCACTAGGTGCCAAAGTTTCAGGCAGCATTTCAGTAAAAACTCATTTTTTAGTCGCTGGCGAAAAGGCAGGTTCAAAGCTAACGAAAGCTCAAGACCTTGGTGTAGAAATACTCACAGAAGATGACCTCGTTGCGTTGCTTGCAAAGTATAAATAATTTGATTGTGCATTTTATAGATTTTCAATAATGAATAACATGTTAAATAATGATTAAGGCATAAACGAACAACATCATTGGTAAATGCAATATAACGGTAAAAATAATTGCCTCACACCATTCGATAGTAGAATAAAACCTTCTCCAAGGCTTATTTTCTTCTTTATCTGATTGTAAAATCTGAAAGAAGAAAATAAAGCTCGCAACCACTAATGTTTGTAAAGCCGCAAATAAAATAAAAATGTCAAACCAAACCAATACAATGGGTGTACTTTGTGTGATTTGCTGACTTAAAATCAAAAAAAGCACAAAGGAGAAACCACTCCATGCTATTAAAATCCAGCGATAAGAAGATAAGGTAATGGCGATGTTATTGAAAAGTTCTGGCGTTAACCTATATTTCATATTAACTCTAAAATACTATAATTCTTAATAATTTTGTCATGCTTAAGGTTAGTCTGGCAAGTTCTAAAATTATTATTAATATACAGAACCGCTTTCTCTAAAGTAATTTCATTACTTTTATAATTAATTCTTGTGATGAATTTGTGATAACTTCGTGAAACCTTCGTAATATTTCCTTTGCATAATTGATTTCGACCTATTAATTAGCCAAGGAAATTTATGAACACTCTACTTTCACACGCGGTAAAGAAAACGACAAAAATTAAAAAAACAGCGTTATTTTTATCAACGGCATTATTGATGAGCACTTCAGCTTTTACACAAGCACAAGATCTTGATATTAAGGTAACTAACCTCACGCAAGGTATTCACTTTACGCCTATCTTAATTGCGGCTCATGATGGTGATACCCAATTATTCAAGTCAGGTGAGATGGCTTCATCTCAACTTCAAATGATGGCTGAAGGTGGAGATATTTCTGGCTTATCAACGATGTTAACCAGCGCTGATAAAGCTGAAAATCCAGCAATGGGATTGTTAGCTCCAACGATGTCAGCTGAAACAATGCTATCAACCACAGACGGTAATATGTATTTATCAGTTGTAGCTATGATGCTACCAACGAATGATGGTTTTATCGGATTGAACAGTTGGATAATCCCCACAGAAGCTGGAACGTATTCGTTCACCATAAATGCATATGATGCAGGTACAGAAGCCAATGATGAGATAATCACCGGTGGCGGAGCTCCAGGTGTTGCAGGTATACCAGCCGCTCCTGGCATGAATGCAGGTACAGGCGGAACGGGCGTTACAATGACTGAAGATAATGCTTACGTACATATTCATCGTGGTAGTTTAGGTGATGATGACTTAGCCGGAGGTAAGAGTGATTTAGACAATACTGTTCATCGTTGGTTAAACCCTGTTGCTCGTATTATCGTAACGGTTAATTAGGAGGCAATCTCATGATTTATATCAATAAAAAATTAGCGTTCACCGCGCTGGCAACATTAATGCTCAGTGCATGTGGTGGCTCATCATCTAACTCTAAAGCGATGGTTATAGAAGTTCCAGCGCCAGAACCGATGTTCACCTATACCTATCAAGTAACTGTTACTAATTTAACTTATGCACAACCTATGTCGCCAGTTGCTCTGATTTTACATAATGAAGGTCAGCTGTGGACAATAGGTGAAATGGCAAGTGTTGCATTAGAGAATTTAGCAGAAAGTGGTGATAACTCAGCAGTATTAGCGGAATCTATAGTCCTTTCAGGACAAAGTGGAGCAGGGCTTTTACTTCCTGGTATGAGCGAAATGGTTGACGTTTCATATACAGTTGCAGACATTAACAATGCACCAATGATGTTATCTTTAGCGACAATGCTCGTAAATACCAATGATGCTTTTACAGGTATTAATGCATTCGCCGTTAATAATTTAGTCGTAGGCGAAAGTATTTCATTCACTACAAGTTCTTATGACTCAGGTACTGAAAAAAACTCTGAGTTAATGACGACTATTCCGGGCCCTGCTAGTGGTGGAACCGGTGAAGGTTTTAACGCTGAACGTGACGATATTGACAAAGTTGCTATGCATAGCGGGATTGTTTCTGTTGACGATGGTTTGACGGTTTCAGCATTAACCCAAGCACACCGTTTTGATAACCCAACGTTAGCCATTCTGATAACGCGCACTGAGTAATTAAGTTAACGTTATGTAGAAGTTAAAATACTCACCTACAAAAAACTTTGCAATGTATGCACTTAGGAGCACACTAGATGAAGTAAGTAGGTGGGTTTTTTTGTTAACCGCTGTATTCAGTTCCTATTTATTTTTCTTCTTAACGTTTTAAACATAAATAGTGAGTTATACATGGACACCATATTAGTGGTTGAAGATGATCAAGATATTGCAGATTTAATGATGTTGAATTTACAAGAACTGTCATTAACGGTTGAACATTGCTTGACAGGTGAGTTAGCGTTAGAAAAACTAAGCCATAATAATTATTCGTTAGTTTTGTTGGATGTGATGCTACCTGGTATCTCAGGTTTAGATGTTTGCCGACAGCTTCGACAACAGAAACCAGAACAAGTGATCTTAATGGTAACGTCTCGCGATAGTGAGATTGATCGTGTTTTGGGCTTAGAGTTAGGCGCAGATGATTACATGAGCAAGCCTTTTAGTGTTCGTGAATTACAAGCCCGTGTTCGAAGTCAGTTAAGACGGTTACATTTAGTGGCCCAGCGTGAACAGCAAAATTCAGAACAACAACAACCTGAACAGCATTTAACGGTTGGTAATTTACAAATTAACAATACGACTCATCAAACATTGTTAGCAGGAAAAGAAATAGAGTTAACCTCTACTGAGTTCGATTTACTCTTATTTTTAGCTTCTCACCCCGACCAAGTTTTTTCTCGAGAACAGCTACTCAGTAATGTCTGGGGTTATCATCATAGTGGTTATGAGCATACCGTAAACTCTCATATCAACCGTTTGCGTAATAAAGTAGAAAAAAATGCCACTAAACCCGAAATTGTTCAAACAGTTTGGGGCGTGGGTTATAAATTTAATAAAAAAGGTGTTGCCGCATGAAATTGTCTTTATATCACCGTTTGTCTCTTTCATTATTGGTGGTATTCATCGCAATTATCGGTGTGTTTTATATTTGGGCTCAGCAGCTCGAACAGAAAACAAGGTACGAATCAGAACAAAATTTACACTTATCATTAGCAGCAAGTCTCGCGAGAGATAATCCGTTATTACAACAGGGTGTTTATGATCACAAAGCGCTGAAAAACTTATTTCATACGTTAATGGTTATGGGCCCGGCCTTCGAATTTTATTTTGTTGACCCTGAAGGTGAAATTATCACCCACTCAATAGCTCCATCTTTAATCAAGCGTACTAAAATTGACTTACTGCCATTGGTCCAGCTAACGCAAAATCAAGCGTCATTACCCATTTATGGCGATGATCCTCAGCATGTATCTCGTAAAAAAATATTTTCTGCTGCGCCTGTTTTTAATGGCAGTAGTTTGCAAGGTTACTTATATGTAATTGTTGCGGGAGAACGTTATGAATCTGCTTTTAACCGTTTGCAGTCAAGTCGGCAGACAGAGCTATCTATTATGGCAATGTGTGGTGCCATGATTTTCTTATTTGTCGTGATGCTAGGAATTTTTGCTTACTTTACTCGACCACTAAGACTATTAAGTAAAGATATTAAGGCATTGCAAGCAGTAGGTTTTGATAAAAGTAAAGTGCATCTTGCTAAGTGGATGCCAAACAGTCGTAATGAAGTCCATCAACTTGGTGCTGCATTCGAGCAAATGGTTAAGCAAATTAATCAACAATTTGACATGCTTCAAAAAAATGATGAGCACCGACGTGAGTTGTTGGCTGATATTTCTCATGATTTAAGAACACCATTGTCATCTCTGCAAGGTTATATTGAAACCCTTGAGTTAAAAAGTGACGAAGTCAGTAAAGAACAACGAAAAAAATATGTAGAAATTGCGCTGAAAAACGCCCAGCAATTGAAAGGACTTATTGACCAAATATTCGAGTTAGCGCATTTAGAAGGCGGGCAAGTATCTTTGAATCTTGAAGCGTTTAATTTAGCTGAACTTTTATATGATGTTGTCGCTAAGTTTAGCTTGCAAACGACGGCGAAGCATATAGAAATTAACATTGTGCCAGAGTGTTCTTATACTCAAGTTCATAGTGATATTGGAAAATTAGAAAGGGTATTAAGTAATTTATTAGAAAATGCTATTCGTCATACACCAGAGTCAGGAAAAATTACATTAGCGATAACTGAGCTTAATCAAAACCAATGCCAATTAAATATTACGGACACGGGCACGGGAATTAAAGAAGAAGAACTTCCTTACATTTTTGATACCCGTTATCGTGCAAGTAATGCAGTGCAAGACAAAGAAAAACATACAGGCTTAGGACTTGCCATAACGAAAAAATTATTAGAATTATTAAAATCAGATATAAAGGTTACCAGTACTTTGGGGGAAGGGACGTCATTTTCCTTTAATTTACGTAAAATTTCACTGTAGGTTTCATTTTAACTGTCGAGTTTTGTTGTTAATTTCATTAGAATAGAGAAAAGGATATCATTAAAATTTGTAAAAAAATAGATCCTGATTTA
>JASDWX010000036.1:0-25211 GCA_041890515.1 Alteromonadaceae bacterium | reverse complement strand
AAAAACAACCTGTTCAAAGCTCAACAACACTTAGCGGGAACATAGCCATTATTATTATTATTATTTGTTCACAATATCACGTCAAAGTCATCTACTCAATATAGGTCTGACCAGAATGATTTGATAAAAAAGTCGAATAGCGCTTTTAGTTAATAGAAATAACTATGAATAAGAGTTGTGCGATTTTCTGGCAAGTACCTATTCGATAATTTACATTTTTTAAAAATTTTTCATAAATATACGTTTATGTGTCTACAGGAAAAATCGCGGAAAGTCTTGGCGTTATTAGCTTATGTTTTTTAGTTATTTAAAGGCGTAATATAGCATCAAAAAAATTTAATAATTGTCTGGTGTTGAGGAGAAATTCTGGTACTCTCTTACCTCGTTTATTTAATTAGCACAAAAAACAAACAAATAATAAGATGCTATAAAACGTCAGGATAAATTTTTATCCACATAAATAAAAATAATAAAAAATATGTGAAAAAGGATTTTCAAGTTACCTTTTCCCAATAAAAACAATCATTTAAAGAGTTACTCACCATAATGGCTATTTGGTCTTTATGGATTTTTTCGTTGTTTTCAACATACTTATCCACATTTTACATGATCTTTTGTGACTAATTTTCTAGATTAAGTGGAGTGAAAACACTGAATATGGCATCCTTAGCCAAATTTCACTTCTAGTCGCATATCATCATGACAAACTCTGCTTTATCGCCACTCATTTTAGTAGATGGTTCTTCGTACTTATTTCGTGCTTACCATGTTCCATATCTACAAGCTTTATCGACAAAAGATGGGCAACCTACCGGTGCTATTACTGGCGTGTTGAATATGTTAAAAAGTCTTAAAAAAGATTACCCAAATGGCAATGTTATTGTGATATTTGATGCGAAAGGTAAAACTTTCCGTAATGACATGTATCCAGAATATAAAGCTAACCGTCCACCAATGCCGGATGATCTGCGTACTCAAATTGCACCCATACATGAAATTGTTGAAGCTATGGGGTTACCATTATTAGTAATAGAAGGCGTAGAAGCTGATGATGTTATTGGTACTTTAGCTGATCAAGCCAGTAAAGCAGGTATCGATACGGTCATTTCAACCGGCGATAAAGACATGGCACAGTTAGTTGATAAACACGTCACGCTTATTAATACCATGACTGATGTAAGGATGGATGTAGCGGGTGTCGTTGAAAAATTTGGCGTGCGCCCTGATCAAATAATTGATTACTTAGCGTTGATGGGAGATAAGGTCGATAATATTCCAGGTGTTAATAAGTGTGGTCCTAAAACAGCGGTTAAATGGTTGCTTGAACATGAAAACCTAGAAAATGTAATGGCTAATGCTGATAACGTCAAAGGAAAAATTGGTGAATATTTGCGTGAAGCGATCAAATTTTTGCCGCTTTCTTATGAGCTTGCGACGATTAAACTTGATGTGCCACTAGAGCAAACCGCTGAGCAACTTCAACCGGGTGAAGCTAATATTGAAAAACTCACCGAGCTTTATACTACATATGAACTTCGTCGACTGTTAGCCGATTTACAAAAAATTGGTTCATCTTCTGATAGCTCACCTGCAAAAGAAAGTGCAAGTAGTGAAGCCATTCAAGAAAGCCTTCCAACCGCAGATGCTATTGAAACTGACTATCAAATTATTCTTAATGAAGCAGATTTCACTTCATGGGTCGAAAAATTAAAAAGTGCTGATCTTTTTGCCTTTGATACTGAAACCACCAGTGTTGATTATATGAAGGCTAAACTCGTTGGTTTATCGTTTTCTATTGAAGCAGGCACTGCCGCATACGTGCCTCTTACACATGATTATGAAGATGCACCCCAACAACTCGATCGTGATTGGGTACTTGCACAATTAAAACCTTTGTTAGAAGACAAAACAAAAGCCAAAGTGGGGCAAAATTTAAAATACGATGCCAATGTACTTTCACGCTACGACATAGAGATGCAAGGTATTACTTTTGATACCATGATCGAATCTTACTGCTTAAACAGTGTCGCGACTCGTCATAATATGGATGCGTTAGCGACTAAATATTTAGGCTACAAAACGATAAGTTTTGAAGAAATTGCAGGTAAGGGCGCTAAAAAGTTAACTTTTAATAAAATAGATATTGAAAAAGCAGGGCCGTATGCTGCAGAAGATGCTGATATTACTTTGCGCTTACATCAAGCCATTTTTCCTCAATTAGAAAAACATAAAGATCAGTTGGCTGTATTTAATGATATTGAAATGCCATTACTGCCTATTTTGGGGCGTATGGAGCAACACGGTGTATTAATAGATTCTGATTTATTGAATGAACAAAGCCACTCTATAGGCATGCGTTTACAAGAATTAGAAATTCAAGCACATGATATTGCAGGGCAGGTCTTTAATTTAGCTTCACCTAAACAATTGCAAAAAATATTGTTTGAAGAGTTAAAAATACCCGTTATTAAGAAAACGCCAAAAGGTGCACCTTCAACGGCTGAAGAAGTTTTACAAGAACTCGCATTAGATTACCCATTACCTAAAGTTATTTTAGAAAACCGTGGTTTAAGTAAGTTAAAATCAACTTACACAGATAAGTTGCCATTATTAGTCTGTAAATCAGGTCGAGTACATACTTCATATCAACAAGCGGTTGCAGCGACCGGACGTTTATCTTCGACCGATCCAAACTTACAAAACATCCCAATTCGTAGTGAAGAAGGCCGTAAAATTCGCTTAGCCTTTATTGCGCCTAAAGATCATAAAATAGTAGCGATAGATTATTCTCAAATAGAATTACGCATCATGGCGCATTTATCTGATGATCCTGTTTTAGTGTCTGCTTTTTCAGAAGGGCGTGATGTGCATAAAGCGACAGCGGCTGAAATATTTGGTGTTGAGTTAGCCGATGTAACGGTTGAGCAACGTCGTAGTGCTAAAGCGGTAAACTTTGGTTTGATTTACGGCATGTCTGCTTTTGGTTTAGCAAAACAACTTGATGTGCCTCGTCATCGTGCACAAGAGTACATGGATAAATACTTCGAGCGTTATCCTAATGTAATGGCTTACATGGAAGATACACGTCAGCAAGCTGCTGAGCAGGGTTATGTTGAAACATGGTTTGGCCGTCGTTTGTACTTACCTGATATAAAAGCGAAAAATGCAATGCGCAGAAAAGGCGCGGAGCGCGCCGCTATTAATGCGCCTATGCAAGGTACCGCCGCAGACATTATTAAAAAAGCGATGTTAGCAGTAGATGAATGGATACAAGCGCAGAATGATCCACGCATCCAAATGACGATGCAAGTACACGATGAATTGGTGTTTGAAATTCATCAAGATATCGTTGATGAAACAACAGCAAAGCTTGTTGAAATTATGAATGAGGCTGTGGAATTAAAAGTACCGTTAATCGCTGAAGCAGGTATTGGTGATAACTGGGAACAGGCACACTAAGCTCACTTAATTTGTTTTATTTGGTAAGTTTAAAACTATAATGTAATTAAATTACAAAAATACTTTACAAAAGTAGAACAGTTACTCTATAATGCAGTCGTTCCTTAGCGAACGCTTGTTGTAATAATTTGTATATTTTAGCTCTCCTCATGGCTAATAAGCCGATGACTTTGTCATCGGTATTTTTTTGTCTAAAATATATTGACACATAGCTTATGTAATTATATTTCAGTATATTTTATAATATTAGCTTTCAGGATCAATAATGGGTTCTATCGGTTTAGGCTTACTTCGACCTGCTTTTCGTAATGCATCTCGCAACACGTATTCTATTTGTGCGTTTAAGCTGCGTAACTCATCATCAGACCAATGTTGCATAGCAGACAATATTTCTTCATTAATACGAAGAGGGTATGCTTTTTTTGCCACAATATTTCTCCCTCAATTAACAGTTAATACAAGCTGCCAGCATTTACAACGGGCTGAGCGGCTTCGTCACTGCATAAAACAACTAATAAGTTACTAACCATTGCTGCTTTTCTTTCTGTATCAAGCTCAACAATCCCACGCTCTTCTAACTTCGTTAACGCCATCTCAACCATACCGACAGCACCCTCAACAATTGTTCTTCTTGCGGCTATAATTGCCATTGCTTGTTGACGTTTCAGCATCGCATTTGCTATTTCTGGGGCGTAGGCTAAATGGCTGATGCGAGACTCAATAACGGTGACACCTGCTTTTTCTAATCTATCTTGAACTTCAATTTTTAATGCCGCAGAAATTTTAGCCGGATCACTTCGTAATGAAATGTCATCATCTTCATGATGATCATAGGCATAACTTGTGGCTAAATTACGTAACGCAGACTCACTTTGAATAGAGACGAAATCTTCATAGTCGTCAACCTGAAAAACGGCTTCGGCTGTATCTGTAACTTCCCAAACAATAACAGCAGCAATTTCAATAGGATTACCGTTTTTATCGTTAACTTTAAGTTTACTACTTTCAAAATTTCTTACACGTAAAGATACCCGCATTTTAGTGTAGAAAGGGTTAGCCCAGCGCAAACCAGAGTCATGAACAGTACCGGCGTATTTACCAAAGAGTTGCATCACTCTGGCTTCTTTTGGATTAACCATAAAAAAACCGAACCAACAAATAAATACAGTTATCGCAATAAGTAGGGCGATGATAGACAGGGTAACATTGCTGTTCATCATATTATTAAGAAGAAAAGCTATAGAGCTAATCTGTGCTAGTAATAAAACAAAAATAAACATTATGCCATTAGGGGCTTTGATTTCTTTTTCTGTAATCATATTATTCTCAGGTATATTTATTGTAAGTGATATCATTATGATATCACTTCTTGGTTTTTGCAAATGCTTACTATTAACAAAGAAGTAACAAAATATGACTAAAGGGAAATATCATTGGCAAAGGGAGTAAGCAAATCATATATTAAGAGGATAAATACTGACGCTATGTTTACGTGTTAGAAAAAACCAATGAACCCTATAAATAATAACATCCGCTAAGGAGCATAAATTGAAAAAATGGAGCATCCCACTGCTATTAACTTGTTTAGCAGCTTGTGAACAAACCACCCCAGCAACAACCATGGTAGAAGCTACATTACCAGAGGGTGTCAGTTTTGTTGAGCAAGTGAAGGCTGAAGCGGGTAAAACCGTTATTCCTTATCAAAAATACACGTTAAGCAATGGTTTGACCGTGATCCTTCATCAAGATGCTTCAGACCCTTTAGTGCACGTTGATATGACTTACCATGTTGGTTCAGGTCGAGAAGAATTAGGTAAATCAGGTTTTGCTCATTTTTTTGAACACATGATGTTTCAAGGATCTGAGAATGTAGCTGATGAACAACATTTTAAATTAGTAACAGAAGCTGGTGGTACCATGAATGGTACAACGAATAGCGATCGTACAAATTACTTCCAAACTGTACCAGCTAACCAATTAGAAAAAATGTTGTGGTTAGAGTCAGATCGTATGGGATTTTTGGTTGATGCGGTAACACAAGAAAAATTTGAAGTTCAACGTGAAACGGTGAAGAATGAACGTGGCCAACGTGTTGATAATCGTCCTTATGGCCGATTAAATGAACGTGTTTCCGAAGCCTTGTATCCAGCAGGACATCCATACTCATGGCCTGTTATTGGTTTCATGGATGATTTAAACCGTGTAAATGTTAATGACTTAAAAGCCTTTTTCTTAAAATGGTATGGTCCAAATAACGCAACATTAACTATTGGTGGTGATATCGATACGATAGCTACGTTAGCACTTGTTGAACAGTATTTCGGTTCTATACCACGTGGTCCTGACATTGGTATGCCTGAAAAGCCCAAATTCACTATTGAAGAAGACCGTTATATCTCGATGGAAGACAATGTACATTTGCCATTAGTTTATATGTCTTACCCGACGGTTTCTGTTCGACATGCTGATGAAGCACCACTTGACGTATTATCAAGTATATTAGGTGGTGGTAAAACGTCACTTCTTTATAAGAACTTAGTGAAAAATCAAGTAGCCGTTCAAGCTTCAGTAGGGCACCCTTGTGCAGAACTAGCCTGTACTTTTACTTTATTAGCGTTACCACACCCAGCTTCAGGAAAAACCTTAGCTGATATTGAAAAGGTTATTCGAGATAGCTTAGTTGAGTTTGAAGAACGCGGTGTTGAAGATGATGATTTAGCAAAAGTGAAAGCCAGTATGGAAGCAAGCTTCATTTTTGGTTTACAAAGTGTTTCAGGTAAAGTGAGTACGCTTGCTTCTAACCAAACCTTTAAAGGGGATCCAAACTATATCGAACAAGATATTGCCCGTTATGCCAATGTTACTAAAGCTGATGTTATGCGCGTCTTTAAAAAGTACATTAAAGGTCAACACGGCGTGATCATGAGCATCGTACCTAAAGGTAAACTTGATTTAATTGCCGCTAAAGACAATTTTACTCCAGCGCCACACAGTAAAGGTGAAGCGTCAAAAACTTCAGCAGACAGTCTCGTTATTCGAAAAGCTAAAGATGATTTTGACCGAAGTATTATGCCAACATCGGGCGCGAATAAAGCCGTCTCAGTTCCACAAATGTGGCAAAAAACGTTCGCTAATGGCATTGAAGTTTTAGGGTCACAAAGCATTGAAACACCAACAACTTCGTTACTCTTGAAAATACCTGCAGGTCATTATTACTCAGATAAAGAAAAAGCAGGTGTCGTTTCTTTACTTGCTAGCGCATTAAACGAATCTACAACCGAACGTAGCGCAGAAGAAATGAGTAATGAACTACAAAAATTAGGTAGTTCAATTTCTATCTATGCGGGTACTCAGTACTTAAATGTAAACGTTAGTACGTTGACTAAAAACTTTGATGCAACCATGGCACTTGTTAATGAGAAACTCATGAAACCTGCGTTCATTGAATCTGAGTTTGATCGCAATAAAAACAATGCTATCCAAGGCACAATCAATAGTAAGAAAGATGCAGGTTATTTAGCATCAACCGCTTATCGTCAATTATTACAAGCTGATAATATTGCGGCTACTTCAAGCCAAGGGTCAGAGGAAAGTTTGAATAACATCACGTTAGCTGACGTGAAAGCTTTCTATCAACAGCACGTTAAACCGGCTAACAGCCAGCTAATTGTTGTGTCAGACCTTAAAGAAAAAGCGGTAGTTGAATCACTAAACGTTTTTTCAGCATGGCAAGGTATAGGCAAAAGCTTGGTGTTGTCACTTGCTGAACCAGATACACAAGCCGGCGTTATTTATTTAGTTGATAAAGATGACGCAGCACAATCAGCTATTCGTATCGGTAAACGTTCTATCACACAAGATATTATGGGCGAATATTACAAGTCATACCTAATGAACTTTACCTTAGGTGGTGCTTTTAATAGTCGTATAAACCTAAATCTTCGTGAAGATAAAGGTTATACCTACGGTGCAGGTTCTGGTTTTAGTGCAGACAAGTTTTCAGGCACTTATACCGCGTATGCTGAAGTGCGAGCTGATGTTACTGATAAGTCAATTGTTGAGTTTGTTAACGAAATAAAGGGCTACCGCGAAAAAGGCATAACAGCTGAAGAATTAAGTTTTATGCGTAATGCGATTAATCAAAAAGATGCATTAAAGTATGAAACGCCACGTGCAAAGTTAGGCTTTTTAGCGCAAATATTAGAGCATGATTTAACACCAAGCTTTGTTAAAGAGCGAGCTGAAATAGTTGCAACAATCAGCACCAAAGAAATTAATGCATTAGCGAAAAAGCATTTGAATTTAGCTGAAATGATAATGGTTGTAGTGGGTGATGCTAAAACATTAAAACCACAACTTGAAGCATTAGGTTATGAAGTTGTTGATTACAAAATTTAATATCAACCGTAATTATGTAATGAGAGACTGATTTTTAAGTTGAATACAAAAAGCCTTAACTTTTCTGAAAGTTAAGGCTTTTATGTTCAGGATGAACGGTCATGATTTTTGTTCCAGACAAATCATAAGTACCTATATCCATGTAGGCAATGTCGTGGTGCCATGGATGACAAAGAACGACGATGTCTTTAAAATTCTCATTTCTTATAGTCACTCCCACTTAATGCTGTCACAATAAATTTTCTGCTTACCTGTGTTTAAAAAATATGAAACGAAGTAATTACATTACCCGCGAAGGCTGGGACCGCTTAGATAAAGAATTGAAATATCTTTGGAAGGAAGAGCGGCCACTTATTACCAAATCAGTCTCTGAAGCCGCTGCACAAGGCGATAGAAGTGAAAACGCAGAGTATATTTATGGTAAGCGACGTTTGCGTGAAATAGACAGACGAGTGCGTTTTTTAGTGAAGCGAACTGAAGATCTCACGATTGTTTATTATGATCCTAAACAAGAAGGCAAAGTATTTTTTGGAGCGTGGGTCACACTGATCAACGAAGACGACCATGAAGTTACCTACCGCGTTGTAGGTCCTGATGAATGGGATGTAAAAAAAGGTGAAATCAGCGTCGATGCACCCATGGCAAGAGCATTAATTGGAAAGCGTGTGGACGATGAAGTGGTTGTTCAAACACCTGAAGGTGAACGTATTTTTGATATCATTAAAATTTGGTACAAATAATATCAAACTCAATTTTGGTTACATCGTTAATGCCATAAGCGGTTAACGTCAAACTAAAATTAACCGACAATCCACCATTTTCACGATTAATTAAACGTAATTGTCCATCATGATTACTCACAATTTCATTACATAACGCTAAACCGATACCAGTACCTGTTTGCTTTGTGCTATGAGCGAACAGTTCTATGGACAATAGAAAAAATCGTTTTAATTTAGTTGTGGGATAAGAAGGCTAACTTGTTTTAATTCGGACTCTGTTAGTTTTGAGTAAAATCTTGGGTAAGACCAACCATATCCCCATCTAAATTTTGTCGGTAAAAAAGGTGTGCCGCCGACTCTAACTCCTGCGAGCATGAGAGCCGCTATTTGAGGTTCCCCAACGTTAGATACACACGTTTTTAAGGCAATATCTGATTGTAAGCGTTCTTGATAAGTTCCACCCTGCCAGTATTCAAGATCATGTTGCTGACAACAACTGAGCCAAAGAGTTTTTTGTTTGAATGTCCCGTCAGGAAATGAACTACAGCCATCACTGGTAAATGGTTTAAGTGTGTCTGCAGATGCTGTAAATATTTGAGTAGTAAGCATTATTATTAAAGCTAGCATTATTATTAAAGCTAGCATTATTATTAATGCTAGCTTTAACATAATAATGTTCATGGGTATTCCTTGAGATACTTTTGTTATTTCGTTACTTTTGCAAAACGTGTTTTTACCGGTGTTTGACAAACATCTAAAACCGGTGGCGGTTTTTTGTAGAAAAAAGCATTCTCACGCTTTTTACGTTTTACTATCATTTCACTATAGGCAGGGTGTTCTGTATTTTGTACCTGTAATAATATTTGTTGTTCTTTTGGGACGTCACTCATCATTTGCATGCTGAGCATTGGCGTATAATCTTTTTTATCAACAGGTGTATCACCTTCAATAACAGATGTTCTCGTAATCGCTTGAACATTATTCATGCCATAAACGACACGACCAAATACGGTCATAATGCGATCTAAGTAACGTGTCGCTTGCCCATTCACTATATAAAAATGGCTTGTGGCTGAATCAGGTTCATTACCGCGAGCCATTGCAATAACGCCAGGACAATGCGTTAACCAAGCTTTTTTCTCACTGGGATTGTGTCCAACAGGAAAACCGTCTTTAAAACCTGCTTGTTCGGCGAACAAGTCATTGTCTTGAATTTTAGTGAACTGCCAGTTTTCATCGGTCGTAAAATCCCCTTCAATTTTTAATATGGGTACAGATTTATCAGCAACACTGTCCTCTTCTGGACCACCCTGAGCAACAAAGCCATCGATCACGCGATAAAAGTTATTACCATCGTAATGGCCTGACTTAGTGAGTTTGATAAATTGCTCAACATGCTTTGGAGAAAACTGTGGTGCCAGTTCTATCACGATTTCACCGTGTGGCAGTGAAAGTAATACGGTTTTATCAACGTCTAAAGTACGCCATTCATTGTCACTTTCTTTGGTGTCTGCGAAAGCGCCAAAAACCACCAGTAATGCACTAATGGCAAAGATAAGGTTAAGTTTCATGGTATATCCTTAATTTTTATTATTTATTTATCGCTTACTATACAGCAAAAAACTTGGCGCAAAACCATGCAATTGTTAACATAGCTGGATAGAAACTTACACCGAATTTCGAGGTACGTAGTGAATAAAAGCTTTATCACCAATTTCATCGCCTTACTGGCTACTTTAGCGGGCTATTTTTTTGAACAATCGTTACTTTTTACTGTGGGTTTATTTGCCTTGTCGGGTGCCTTTACTAATTGGATTGCCGTGCACATGCTTTTCGAAAAAGTACCGCTTTTATATGGTTCAGGTGTCATTCCTGCCCGCTTTGAAGATTTTAAAGTTGCGATAAAAGAGCTGATGATGGAACAGTTTTTCACTGAAAAAAATATTGACCGTTTTTTATCAGGCAGTTCAGGTGGTATTGGAACGTTAGACTTAGTTCCTGTGATTGAAAAGATAGATTTAAACCCCGCATTTGATGATTTAGTTGATGTGATTGAGAAGTCATCGTTTGGTGGTATGTTGGCAATGGTTGGTGGTAGCGAAGCTTTACAACCTTTACGTGAGCCTTTTATAGAAAAAATGAAAGTGACGGTGGGCAATATTTCACAAAGTGAAGAATTTAATCATATCCTTAGAGATGAATTAGAGAAGCCGAATGTAATTGCTGACATGCGTGAAAAAGTCAGTGAGATCATTGATCAAAGATTAAATGAATTAACACCACAACTTGTAAAGGAAATTATCCAAGCGATGATCCGTAAACACTTAGGTTGGCTCGTGGTCTGGGGTGGCGTATTTGGTGGGGTTATCGGCTTTATCGCCGCGGTTACTAATAATTTCTAAGATTTTATAACCCACTTTTTCGCTACGGACTCTGTATAGAATTCGTTGCGGAACTTTTCATCGTAAACAACAATATTCGTCTTGTTATTCCTTAGTTCCTTTTGTGCTATTCGTTACGGTAATTTTTTAGTTTAAACGCTTTAATTTTAACGTTATTGGGGCTATGCTTGCGCTTTAAACATAGGGATTTATATTTCTTGTTGAGCGAAGTCGCCCAATTAAGAAAATCCCGTTATTGAATAAGGTAACCGTAGACATGTTTGGTAGCTTAAAGGCTTTGCCTGCCGATCCTATATTAGGCTTATTGGCTAAATATCGTGAAGATTCAAACCCACATAAAATTGATTTGGGTGTTGGTGTATATAAAAATGAAGCAGGTCACACGGCAATTTTAGATTGTGTGAAAACGGCTGAAAAATATCGTAACGATCACGAAGATACCAAAGTTTATATTGGTCCTACAGGTTCACCTGTATTTAATGACGAAATGAGCAAGTTGATTTTCGGTCATCATAAAGTACTGCTTGAAAACAGAGCGCGTACTGTTTCTACTCCAGGCGGAACAGGTGCATTGCGTGTTGCTGCTGAATTTATTAAATCGTGTAAAGCTGGCGCTACCATTTGGGTAAGTAATCCAACTTGGGCGAACCATACCGGTTTATTTGAAGCGGCTGGCTTAACAGTTAAAACGTACCCGTATTATGATCACGAAAACAAATCGCTTGATTTCGACGGTATGTTAGCGGCATTAAAAGAAGTGAGCAGCGATGATACTGTGCTATTACATGCGTGTTGTCATAATCCAAGTGGTATGGATTTAAACAATGAGCAATGGCAACAAGTGGTTGAAGTTGCAAAAGATGTTGGCTTCTTACCGCTAGTTGATATGGCTTATCAAGGCTTTGGTATTGGCTTAGATGAAGATGCTTATGGTCTACGTTTAATGGCTGAAAACGTCAAAGAAATGATCGTGTGTAGTTCATGTTCTAAAAATTTTGGTTTATACCGTGAGCGTATTGGTGGTTGTACTATTATTGGTGAATCAGCAGCAGCAGTAGATGTTGCTCAGTCAGTATTACTTTACGTGATTCGTGTTATTTACTCTATGCCTCCTGCACATGGTGCGGCATTAGTTGAAACGATTTTAAGTTCTGATGAACTACGTACACAGTGGCATGCAGAATTAAAAGTAATGCGTGATCGCATTAACGGAAATCGTCAATTGTTAGTTGATAAACTCATAGAAAATGGCGTTACTCGTGATTTTAGCTTTATAACTCGCCAAATGGGTATGTTCTCATTCTTAGGAATTACCCCTGAGCAAGTGCAACAATTGCAAGACGAATACAGTATTTACATGGTGGGTTCAAGCCGCATGAGTATCGCAGGTATTGCGAATAGTAATGTTGATTACTTAGCGCAATCTATTGCGAAAATACTGTAAATTACTTTTTATAAGCGTTAATTATGCTGAATGATTCATCGCTTTATAAAATAAATAAAGCCAAAGCATGAAAATGTTTTGGCTTTATTATTTTAGACAACGTGTAGATAATTTTTTACTTTCAGTAACTAAAGCTGGAAAATCCCCTCTTCATTAAGCGATATTTCTTCAATCGCGGTTACTGCATTCATATTTAATGGTCCGTATATATGAGGGTATAAACCACCAGTCGCCGGTTCCCATTTTACTTCCGGTAATATAAGTGTCTTATCAACAACCAAAATAAGTGGGTGCACTTTGTTTTTATAATACTTATTAGCAAGCCGAGTTAGCTGACTTCTTGGTGTCGCATGAATAAAACCTTCACTTATTAAAGAATCACGGGTTAGCACGCCTTCGTTAAGCGCTTGTTGATACTCCGCCTGTGAAGATAACAAATATATATTGTCGTCATTCAAACCTGCGTACATTCGAATAAAAGTGTTAGTCAGTGTTTGTTGCTCACTGCCTTGATAAATATAGTCAATACGAAATGTACCTTTAAGATTTTTGTTTTCAACAGATTGACTGATAATACTTATTTCTGCCAGCGCTTCCCAATCGCTGCTTGTTAACCATAAGGGCGAATTTTCAGTGAACATTTCATTGTCGGATTCTGTAAAAGAATATATTTTGCCAAGCAATAATTCTGGGTAATTATCTGAACGTAAAACCGATTTATTTGGTATTTTCAAACCCATTGTTTTTCCTATATTTGATGCTTTGTGCATTTTTACCTATTTTACCAGTAGCTATTCTCGCTTTAAATGATCAATCGTAAATAATATCTTTATTTGCTGTAAGGTAAATTATGCTACATTAACGGCGTAAATTTTGAGGAAAATAAAATATGACTGAACAAGAAAATTTTAAACATATGCAACTAGACACGCTGCATGAAGGTTTAAGTGAAAAAAAATACGTAGTTGTTGATATTCGTGATGCCGCGTCGTTCCAAGCAAACCATATTCCTGGCGCGATCCATTTGAGTAATGAAAACTTTTCTGAATTCATTCGAGAAGCTGACTTAGATGTTCCCGTGGTTGTGTGTTGTTATCATGGTATTTCTAGCCAACAAGCCGCACAGTTTCTGATTAGCCAAGACTTCTCTGATGTCTATTCACTTGATGGTGGTTTTACTGATTGGCAATTGCGCTTTCCTGCAGATATAGAACACTAAATGGTTGAGTATAATGTCGGAATTTAATTCAATGGATGATTTAAGCCCATTAGTTAAAGTATCGCAACATAACATTGCTTTACTTTTTGCTCATTATTTAACGAGTATAAAAATTCATGCGAAAGTAGAGCAAGAAGATAGTGAATACGTTATTTACTGCCAGAGCAGTGAACTTGACCAAGCAAAAAATATTTTTGCTGAGTTTATTGCAGATCCCTATCAAAAAAAATATCAACAAGCGGCATGGAGTAGTGGTGAAGTTGCGAATGTAAATGATAACTCCCCCTCTTTAATTGCCAGTTTTAAAGAACAATTTATTGCTCATGCTGGTTGTGTTACCTTAACTATATTTGCATTGTGTTGGGTCGTTTTTATTGCCAGTTTGCTGGGGCTTGCTCGACCCGCATTTCAACTCTTGCATTTTTACCCTGAATTAACGATGGATGCTTTTCTTGAATCGCCGTTGCGATTACTAGGGCCCGCGTTATTTCATTTTTCATGGCTACATATTGTATTTAATACTATGTGGTGGTGGCAATTAGGCGGAAGTGTTGAACGTGTTCTTGGCAAAGGCGCGTTAATTAATTTATTTTTGGTGACTGCAATATTTTCTAACCTTGGACAGTTCATAGTGACAGGGCCCAATTTTGGTGGTTTGTCAGGTGTTGTTTATGGATTGGTGGGTTATGTTTGGTGGTACGGCTGGTTGGTACCTGAAAAAGGTTTAACGATTTCGAAACCGATTATAGGTTTTTTATTATTCTGGCTTGTGCTCGGATATGTTGATGTATTACCGGTTAATATGGCAAACACGGCGCATTTGCTCGGTTTAGTCAGTGGCTGTTTGTTAGCGGCGATAAATATTTTGTTAATGAAGCGACGTTAGTTTATCCATTAACTCTGTAGGTCGAATTTTGTCTCGACCTACAGAGTGTATTTTTTATTATTAGTTATCTAGCCACTGAGTAAAAAGTAGTTTTTTAATTAACGGTTGGCCCGTTTCTTTGGTCAAAATGTTTTTCACTTTTATTTCACATAAGCGCTGAATTTCTTGGCGGCCATTGATAGATTTTACTTTCGCTTCAGGCTGCTGACCAATAATAGTAATAATTGCGTCGCGTAATAACGGTGCGTGATGTTCAACAGTTTCATAATTTGAAGAATCTTCAATCATCAATTCAACAGTTAACCGAACATACCCTAGCTTCTTTTTTACAGCAACATAGTTGGTAATAATTGAAGGTTCAAAACCAAAATAAGCATAATCTGCAGCTTTTACTGATGATAAAGACAAAGCGCAAGACAATAATGTGACTAATATTAATAATTTTCTTTTCATTTTACTGCTCTACTCTATTTAACAGGGAATCTAAAAGACTATCGACTATATTACAGTGAATCTTTAATTTTTATTAGCAAATTTATACGCTATATTTTTTTGTCCTCAAATAAATTATAAACCTTTAGTGATAAAACGCTTTATGAACTTCTTAGTCCGCTAAATTACCAGCGGCATAAACAAAATAATACTGATATGATGTGTAGGTTATTGTTTAATAAAAATAGTTATTAATTAGTTGTTATGAATCAGTCTCATCCTTTATTTCCCATTACTATCGATACCACATGGCGGTCTCCTGTAGGCGTATCGCTCAATGAAAATTTATTAAGTTGGTTACTTGACCCAGGCTCACTGACGGCTCGGTTGAGTCAATGTTGCGCACGCTTTAGTGTTAAAGTAATAGGCCAAGAAATTCAACCATGTTCAATCGAAGAATCAACAAGTGATATTAACGCTGCGGAGCAAGTTTTAGTACGTGAAGTCTTATTGTATTGCGATGATGTACCACAAGTTTTTGCACGTAGTTTACTGCCCTTGAAAAGCTTAACGGGTGAAGAACAGCAATTGGCGCATTTAGGTAATCAGTCGTTAGGGCAAGTACTTTTTAGTAACAAAAATTTATATCGTAAATGTATTGAAGTCTCCGCGTTCTCACAAAACAGTGCGGTGTCTAAATTAGCGCTCCAACTTGAGTTACCTCCTCGAAAGGAGCTTTGGGGCCGACGTTCAACCTTTATGTTACATGATAAACCCTTGATGGTTGCAGAAGTCTTTTTGCCAAACGCTTTCGCTTATCAACCTGATTTTTTAAAAAAAACACAATCAATTAAGGAAGAGTCATGACAAGCTCTGTTGCAACTAAATGGCAGGGTATTATAGAAATCACTCGTGCAGATAAGCCGATCGGTATTTATTTATTGTTATGGCCAACTTATTGGGCATTATGGATTGCCGGTGATGGCTTCCCAACGTTACATTGGTTAGTGGTATTTACCTTAGGTGTCTTTGTCATGCGAAGTGCCGGTTGTGTCATTAATGATTGGGCTGACCGTAAGGTAGACGGACAAGTAAAACGTACTGAGAAAAGGCCGTTAGTGACAGGGTTATTAACACCTAACGACGCGCTATCTCTATTTGGTTTACTCCTTGGTATTGCGCTTGGTTTAGTCTTAACGTTGAGCTGGTTTACCATTCAACTATCCGTTGTCGCTGTTTTATTAGCAGCAAGTTACCCCTTTATGAAACGCTACACACAATTACCTCAGGTTGTGCTGGGTGCCGCTTTTAGTTGGGGAATGATCATGGCATTTGCCGAAACTATGGGAGAAATACCTCCTGTTGCTTGGTTACTTTTTAGCGCTAATTTATTATGGACGGTGGCTTATGACACAATGTACGCCATGGTTGATAGAGATGATGATTTGAACATTGACGTTAAATCAACCGCCATTTTATTTGGTCGTCATGATAAACGCATCATTTTATTATTACAGTTGGCAACGTTAGGGCTGTTGATGAGCGTGGGCGAGATACTTGCCTTTGGTTGGCCATATCAATTAAGTCTTGTTGCCGGCGCAGGGTTCTTTTGTTATCAACAAATTTTAATTGTGAATAGAGAGCGTGAAAAATGCTTCCAAGCTTTTTTGAATAATCACTTCGTTGGTTTGGTGGTTTTTATTGGCATCGCTATGGAATATCTATAGCGTGCACTCAGATAAATAATCATTGTGTCATCTTGACGTTTTTCAAGATGACACAGGTTAAGTTTACTCTTTTAACGAATAATACTTTGTAAAACTTCAATGTCTACCAATTGAGTAACAGACGACTTCAGCAAACCTAATGTACTACTATCAACGAGTTTACCTTCTTCATCTTTATTTATATAACCCTGTTCAACCATTGCATTGATTAAGGTCCCTTGGGCCTTTTTATCAACAAATTCAGGGGCATTAATACCATTCAATACTGATAAACGTTGAGCAATAGCCACAACTTTGTCTTCAAGGTCATTTTTAGTGATGGGTGAAAAGCGATTAATTAACGAACAAATAATGGTAAAACGTTGAACGGTTTCATCGACACATTCACCGAGTAATCGAATATTACTATTTAGCTCGCCATCATGTACGACACTAAAAAATCCCGCCTTACTTTGCGTAATAAGACCTTCGTTGAGTAAAAGGTCGATAACTTTTTCTGTTTGTTGGTTTACTTCACTTTCGTTTTGCCAGAGAAATAAATCAGTTTTTACTAAGCTAACGATGCGTTGGACTTGTTCTAATAATGTGTCTAGATTAATTTTGCTATGACGGTCTAATAAACGACAAATAAGGGCAGGTAATATATAGCTATGCAAAATATTATTTCGGTAATAGCGCATTTCCAATGTTGCTTTTTCAGACAATGAAATGATATCGCCATAGCTGTCATGGTTGACGGTGACTTTATCTAAAGAAATAACGTCATCAAGGAGTTGCTGACCATTCTCTGTTGGTATAGTGAGTTGCTTACTATAAGGAGCGTTACGTTGTAACGTTAAAAAGAAATCTAGTTGGTTGATTAATTCAGTTTTAGCGAGCGCTTTGTTTTTACAAGCATGAAGAATAAGTGCCACTAAAGCGGTGGCGTTAATGGCAGCACTTTGATTAATATGCGTCATCACTTGATCAGCCAATACATTAACGCTGGGGGTTAACCAAGTTGGTTTTTGTGGATCGATGGGATCAATATCTTTCTTCCAATTAGGCACCTGTTTATTTAAAAACTGATTAATATTGATAGGCTCACCAAAATTGACGTAACCTTTACCGTAGTTTCGTAAGTTTTTTATCGCTTTAAGTACGCCAAATATAGATTCGTTCTTCTTTTTACTACCACTTAATTCTTTGTGATAAGTACCGACTTCCATGACATGTTCGTAACCTAAATAGACAGGTACTAGTGTTAATGGACGGTCAATGCCTCTAAGTAAGCTTTGTATTGTCATGGCTAGCATGCCCGTTTTAGGCGTTAATAAACGGCCTGTTCTACTACGGCCACCCTCAGAATAATACTTTACTGAATAGCCACGTTCGAATAATAAACCTAAATATTCGCGAAAAATGGTGGAATATAAGCGGTTTCCCTTAAAGCTACGGCGGATGAAAAAAGCACCCGCTTTACGAAATATTGCCCCTGCAGGCCAAAAGCTCAAATTAATTCCTGCCGCTATTCTAGGTGTGACAAGGCCTTCTTGGAAAATGACATAGGTAAGTAATAGATAGTCCATATGACTGCGATGACAGGGTACATATATGATCTCATGACCTTCTTGAGCGAGGTCTCGCAGCACTTTGGCATTATTTATGTTGATGCCACTATATAAACGATTCCATAGCCAATTCAATATGCGAGCACCTAAGCGCACCATTGAATCACGATAATCCCCAGCGATTTCATCCATGATGGCAAGTGCTTGTTTTTTTACCTCATCTTCACTGATCGATTTGCTTTTTGCTTCGTCACTGATTAAGCGTTTTATTGAAGGGTTGGTTAAAAGTGTGGCAAACATTTGTTGGCGGTGCATTAACCTTGGGCCAGTTGCGGCGATAGTTTGTCGGTAAAAATGGAAGCGAGCAATACGAATTAGTTTTTGTGCGCTTGCTTGTGTTGTGCCATGTTTGTCTGCCATTAAACGAAAAGAAATCGCTTCACTAAAACGTACAATGGAGTTACGACCTAAGAAGAGGACAATGAAAAATTTACGTAACCATGAAGGGGATTCTTGATCCGCTAAAACAGTGCCAATATTGGCATTGTTATGTTCTTTGGTTGGCGTTCGCCCCCATATAACATGGGCAGGAATCAACTGTACATCTAATGCCTCGTCTATACTGTGCTGTTTTAATAATTCAAAACCTTGAGTAATAGCCTCTGTATTACCCGCTTTTCGCCAACGAAATAGCGGTGTGGGTTTTTCTAAGCATAATAAACGCGAAAAACTTTTACCGTTAACCGTCACGGGGCTTAGAGGGTCTGGAAGCTTTAGGGTTTTACATGCTTTTCGTAAGGCTAAAAGGTCACTGGCAGATTGATGACGAATAACATAAAACTGTGGCTGTTCAAGCTTTACTTTTTCTGACTCTACATAATTGTCAGGTACAATTTTGCTGCGAACAAGGAGTTTTATAGGGAAACGTAATAGGAAATAAAATAATGAACGTATGGCTGGCATCGTGTTTTTTCTCTGAAACTGCATATTGAGGTATGATGGGTAAAGTCATGTTTTTAATCTTAACTTTATTGTAGCATGTTGCATCTGGTTTGTCGTAATGGCGCCATAACGCACATATTTCATTCCTCATCGAGTAATATAATGACAACAAACCTGAAGAGAATTGCTATTTTTGTAGATGTACAAAATATTTATTACACCACTCGGGATAGCTTTCAAAAGCAGTTTAACTATCGTAAGTTTTGGAAACAAATCAACGAACAAGGCGACATTATCATCGCGAATGCTTATGCAATTCAGCGCAGTGATGATGCGCAGCATAAATTCCAGAAAGCGTTAAAACACATAGGGTTTGATGTGAAACTAAAACCCTTTATCCAGCGTCGAGACGGCTCTGCAAAAGGTGATTGGGATGTAGGTATTACTATTGATGTTATGGAAAGTGCGCCACATGTTGATACAGTGATATTATTATCTGGCGATGGTGATTTTGACTTGTTACTCAGAAAAGTTAAAGAAAGCTATGGTGTTAAAACGCATGTTTATGGTGTTTCTGCTTTGACGGCTAATGCGTTAATTAATGCAGCGGATGATTATTTTCCCATTGATGATTGGTTATTACTATAAATTAAAAGCACACTTACTTAACGACCCCCTAGGCATTATTTGTGAATATAATGCCTTAAACCCTTTTTGCGAAAAACCTCAAAATACTCCATCATATATTTGTCATTAAAATTAAGTTTATGGCTTTTTATAATAGCCCTATGAACAAAGTACTCGCATTAAACATATAAATTATTATATGGGGGGAAAGTTTTATTTACTTGATTATATTAATAAATATTTAACAGTAGTTTTTAAATAACAAAATAAAATACATTATTTTCGGCGTAGTGTAATAAATCATTACGCTGCGCCACTAACTAAGTACAACCAATCAACAGAGAATAAGGTTTACATGGGAAGTGATTTTTACCAGCTATATATACTGCCTTATGCGGGGATCATTATTAAAATTTGCCGAGCTTACACGAATAGCCAGGAAGATTTTGAAGATTACTATCAAGAGGTTTGTTTACAAATTTGGCGTAGCAAAGACAACTTTAATCAAGAAAGTGAATGGTCAACGTGGATATATCGTATTTCGCTTAACGTGTGTTTAACCTATTTAAAGCGACGAAAAAATGGCGATAAAGAGATTGTTTCAGACGCTTTACCTGAAGAAGCGATAGATGATAGTAAAGCCTTTGTTAGCGATGAAATTAATGAGCTATACAATGCCATCAAACATTTATCTGAAACCGACAGAGCTATCATTTTACTTTATCTCGAAGAAAAAACGTACGAAGAGATAGCAGAAATTATTGGCAGTAATACAAACAATATTGGTGTGCGCATAAAGCGAATAAAAGACAGGCTCAATAAAATTATCAATAGAAAGGATTAACAGATGACCAAATCAATAGAAGCAATGTGGAAAGACGGGTTTGTTAACGAGGCAGACTTAACGGCCCCTAAAGTTAATGATTTATATAACCGTAAATCACAAAACATTGTTGATAAACTACTAAAGATGTTTGATCTCAATATCAAAGCGATCATTTGGGGCTGTGTGATTATGCTAGCGATGATGAGCCTTATTGGAGCGCCATTTTTAGGTGTATATATATGCTGTTTAATATCACCACTGATTATCATTTCTAAAAAAGAGCTTAAAAAAACAGTTAACTTGTCTAAAGAACAAAGTAGTTATGATTATCTGATGAGTTTTAATAACTGGCTTAAAAGTTCAATTGAAACGTATTCAGGTTATTACAAAATATTTTATCCACTGTTCTTTCTCGGCATGGTAATTCAAGGGGTTGTTAGTAAAGCGGGTGGCAAGTTAATCGCACTGTTAGTTGAAAAAATCCCAACGGATATCATTATATTGGGTATACCTTATTACCTGATAGTGGCTATCGTAGTTATGACACTGTTTTTTGCGCGCTATGCAGAAGCTCTTTATCACTGGGATTTGAATATCGTTTATGGTCGACAGTTTAAAAAGTTAGATGAACTCATTGCTGACATGGAAGAATTGAGAAAGTAATATTAACAAGATCATTATAACAGCTGATTACCATTTTCTTTTGAAAGTCGCTGACGCCTTATTTTATTTTTGGCGTTAGCGAGCATGAAAAGTTGACGAATATTAGCAAGGGTATAAATTTCCATTGTTCCATAAAGTTGTGAGATAGTGTATTCATTATATAAAAGAGAATGAGTACCTAATGAAATTTTTGACGTTATTGATGTTTGCTTTATTAGCATCAGCTTGTAGCCAACAAGAAGTTTATAACTCAGCAGCGTTGAGTAAAGTTAACCACAGCAAATCACCTATAGCAGCTGCCGCATTGTCATATGATGGCCAGTTAAATGTTGTTGTTAATACTGACAGTGTCTGTCTTTGGCAAAATAAACAACCAGCGAGTACACCAAAGTGTTTGTCAGCTGCTCATGCAAAGCACATCGAAATAGCTCACATCAGTAAAAATAATCAATTTTTATACCTTTCTAATAGAGTATCTGTAAAAAAGTATTCAATTAATAACCTGCAGGTCATAGGTGAGTGGCAAGTTGCGGATAATATTATTAATGATCTTTCGGCTTCAAAGGATGGCCGAGTACTGCTTTTAGGATTTCGAAGTGGCAAAGCCAGTATTATTGATACTCAAACAAATACAGTGGCAACATATCAAAAACATCGATTAGATATAAATGCAGTGAGTTTGTCTGAAAATGGTCAAGTTGCTTTTACAGGTTCAAGTGATAAAAAAGCGCAACTATGGAATACCTCAAACGGTGAAACAGTGTTTGAGTTTGATCATGCTAGCCGAGTTAATCATGTAGACATTAGTGCAGATGGATTGGTCGGTTTTAGTATTGACGCTGTTAAGGACCGTAAGTTTTGGGATTTGAAAACAGGTAAACTCATTGCAGATCTAGATACTTATTTAAAATTTTTGGAAATAAATGATTCAGTATTTTCTGATGACAAACGTTTATTTTTAACTGGTTCACCAAGGCGAGTCATACAGTTATGGCGAGTTGCTGATGGCGCATTGATCGGTCAATGGGAATCAACAGCGGAATACGGTAGAGCATCAGTATTAAGTGTGGCCATGAATGATGCAGATAAGAAATCAATAGCAAAGGCTAAAAGCGTAAAGTCGATTGTTGCTACTAACAGCGATGGCGTTTTAGAGCAGTGGGATTTTCCAGTTTTTGAGTAAATTTATACGGATGAATACTATGTTTAATTCAACGTTGAAACTAGATTTTTATTTCTTGAAGATGATTATATAAATGCATTACATGTGCCGCTTCATATTGATCTTTTGTAAGTTTACCATAGGCAAAGTGTGGTGCTAGCCTACCTTGATAGTTATCGAAGTCGATTAATGATTTTTTTAAACGATTTAGCGCTGTTATTACGTCTACATTTGTATTAAGTAATGGCGCGCCCGGAATCGGTTCATTTAACACATGTGTCATTTTGTTCTTAGAAGAAAACACTGAGAATGCTAATTTACCAAGAGTATGCTTAAAAAGAGTCGATTTATGTTCTGGGAATTGTGACATTGAATACTCAACACTTTGTGCGCAATGTGTAAATATTTGACTAGGATCCCATTCTCCTAAATTTGTAGTGTTTTCATGAAATAACGAATCCACACTTTTCAGAGCAAACGCTATTGTAAGACGCTCTTTATCGTTTTCATCGATCAATAAAAAGGTTCCAGCACCGATACCTATAATAGCCGTTCCACTTGCCAATGAAGCTTTCATAAACTGTCTACGTTTCATGCTACTTCCTTAAAGAGCTATAGTGCTAAGTATGAATAAAAATAACGTTAAAATCGATAACTAATACCGGCATTAATACCTTTAATAGTTATATATTGACCAAAGTATAATGTTTCAAAAACGGTTTTACTACCTAGTCCATTGTCAAATTGATACATCCAACCAAAAGCGCAACCCAAGTCACTCCCGTCATGATTATAAACAATTTTATTATCATCAATAATATTGTAGTCATATTGAAAAGTATTTACTTTCAAAGATAAAGAATTTCGTATTAATATTGGGAAGTCTACTTCGGCAGAAATCATAAGCACACTACAATCAATTGGAGAGTGAGTGAAAAATCTATTATAGCCACCCTCAGCACCACTTCAATCACCTTTCAAATAATCCAACCCAATCGAAACATGCTCAGCCACCTTGTATTGATAGAAATATGCATAATGTGACGTAAATATATTTTTTAATTCTGATTTATCTTATGTAGGACTTTTGTTGATACTTGCATAACTATAGTTAAAACCTATTACAGCTAGGCTTTATTTCGCCAGTGCTATAGCGCTTATAAATTCGTAAAGTATTGTTTGTATATTATTTATCTGGTTGTTGTTGTGCGGAATTAATAATGTGTTGTGGTACTGGTTTAAATATTAACTTGGCAGTACCAGCGAAGATAAAAGGTAGGCGCCAAATAGTAATAGCTAATACCATTACTCCGTCACTCATGAGTATTTTATTGCTGAAACTCAATGCGGAAGCCATTTAAGTCGTTTGTATTTTTTATTGAGCAATCTTAAATATTTTACGAAGAGAAAATGAAACCATTAATGAAATTAATATACCCATAAAGAAATATATTGCGATTAAATAATTGCCTAGATCTGATACTTTTATGTCCCCGTTTTGTAATAAGCACTCCCCTTTGCTGTAATTGAAACTACCGCTATTATCTAAACATTGCTCCACGAGCAATAAATCATTTACGAACCAAATAGCGATAAAGCTAACAATTACGCCAATAAAAAGTGGAATGGAATTTTTCTTCATACGTTCCTACAATATAGCCGCTATTAGAGATAGCTCTCAGTGAGAGCCATGGTATCAATTTTTCTTAAATCCCATTAATATCCCATAATTTCAAAGCTTGATAAACTACAATATTGATTTTGTTAGCATGTGATCACACATAGTGATTGATATCGTCCTTATTTATGGTTTTTTAAGGGGCGCTATTAAATTCACTTTTATGAAAATAAGGCTTTCAGTTATAATATCTGAAACTCAGTCATTAATATTTACGATCACTTTGTGGCATTGTTGATGTAGCGAGTTGAAAAATTGATGTGTTCTTAGAGCGATTTGTGGAACTTAGATAAGTACCTTTATCGTGCACGATGCAAGACCGGAACCTTTTAAATTTTTTGTTGGTTAAATTTTGTTTAAAACACTTACCCAGAGAGTGAACAAACGATATCTTGTACATTATTGGTATCCCTAGGAAATAAATTGAAAGGAAATTAAGCAGGCTGTCGTGGACTCATTGTTGAATTCAACACAGTCTTAAATTACCATCTATCTATGACTAAACCAACTTACACTTTAGAGCTGACAAATAACATCGTTGTGGCAAAGATTTTAGGAGACTGGAATATACAAGCTGACATCGGTTATTTAACCATACTTGATGAAACTATCTCCAGGGTGCGAAATGATAGATGGGCCTTATTTGCTGATCTTCGTGGTTGGCGAGTTTCTGAGGAAGTTGTGAACTTCAAACACAACCTGACTATCGAGTTAACGAGAAAAAATCAGCAAGCCGAATGCTGGCTAGTGGATAATATGGACCAAGGAAAACACATTCAGCATCATATCGAGAACGCAGGCGTTCCTTTGTATAAATGTGTAAGCAGACAAGATGCCGAAAAGTGGCTAATGCAGAACGGGTTCTATCTTTAAAGATATTTAAATTCGTTCAATCTGAGAGAATCAATAGGGTCTGAGTCGTTATCTTCAATAGTCACAGATTATAATGTCTATACTACCGTTTGCTAATGGCACTAAGCAGTCTTCTATAGACTGCTTTCTAGTTTCAATATTAGGTTGGCTTTGTTAAGGTTTTCAGATATCAGCCAGTACACAAAACCTATCAACAACTCT